>NZ_CP017781.1:3220000-3425000 GCF_001856665.1 Rhodobacter xanthinilyticus
TGAGCGTCCGGAGCTGTCCGGTGAAGCCCGTTTCTTCGCGGGTGAACTGTCCGATCTGTGTCATGTCGGGTCTCCTGTGTTTGGGGTTGGGTGGGCTGTCAGGGGTGGATGAAGCGCCCGTCTCGGGGCTCGGCGGCGTCGGAAGCCACCCAGATCGGGCGCGCCATGCCAATGACGGCGTCAGCCGGGAGCGGCCCAAAATAGCGGCCGTCGAGGCTCTCCCGGACTTCGCGATTCATGAGGAAGATTTCGCCGTCCTGAAGCAGGTGGCAGCCCTGCCAGTCGGGCAGATCGCGACCGAGCCGATCCCGCGGCAACGCCTCGCCGAGGACGATGTCATCGACGGTAATGGTTGCGCCGGTGCGGCAAATGCGCTGTCCCGGCAGGCCCGCGACATGCTTCAATAGCGGGACATCCGCGCCGATGTAGCCGCGCGTGACCATGAACGCGGCAAGAGGCGCAGGCGGAATGACCGCGACGAGGTCGCCGACTTCGAGCCCGGTCGGGCGCTCGACCCAATAGAGGCCGAGCGGCACGCTGGCAGATGCGTTCCAGATCAGCCACGCGGGCAGAACTGCGACGGACGGAGCTGCAAGACTCGCCAGACCCATCGCGGCCAAGAGGAGGATCACGGGGCGCTTCATGGCCAGATCCTGCGCCGCGCAAGCCAGGCCGCATGCCGCGCCGAGGAATAGACCGACGGGGACTGCCCGGCCGCCAGGCGATTGTGGACATGACGCCAATGATCCGGCGCGACGGCGGTCGGATCGATCCCGAGCGCTTCGATGGCGTCGATGATTTCCAGGGTGCGCTTGACCCTCGGCCAGCCATCGAGCTGCAGCAGGATTTCGGCACCGGGATGCACGAAACCGAGGGTCTGGAAGGGCTCGGTGCGGAAGACCGCGCGCAGGATGACGAGCCGTGCCGCGACAGTTCCGTGATCGTTTCCGGCCCAACGGATGCAGGCGAAGACCGCACCGGAGGCGAAGGCGAGCCTCCGTCTTTGCCGGTCGATCACCTGTTCACGGCATGCATGGCCGAAGCGGATCCACTGCTCGACGCGGTGTCGATGGAAAGTCAGATCAACCCAGGTGATCGACGCAATGGGTTGATCGTTCGACGCGTGGCCTTGGAACTTAGGCGGGAGTTGTCCAGTCATGACAGAGCTTCCTCTGCAGCGGAAAAACCGCGACCGAGCAGGTTGCGCGGCATCGTGCCGACAATCTTTCTTGTCTGACCGGTCGAACCCTCGACGCCTCCCGGCAACTCGACGGCGAGATCGAAGGCGAAGGTGGGCTTCCTGACCCCGCCCCTCGGGATGTGGAGCGCGCGGGTCATGGCCGTTCCCCCGGCTTGCCGAGGGGCAGTTCTGGTTCTCGTGGAACGGGCTCGTCGGGCCCCCTTCCCCGCCGCCGATACCCGACCTTCAGCGCGGCACCCGTCCTTGCGATCAGGGTTTCGACAGCGGTCCTGCGCTCTTCAAGGTTAGAATCTTTGTTAGACTCTAAGTTAAGGGCGCGATTTTCTGTTGTGGTGCATGTGGTTGAGCCCGGTTTCGGTTCCCGATAGCACGAGCCCCCGGTTCCTGATGGCACGATACCCCGGGTTCCCGATGGCACGAGGCCATTCACAGCTTGTCCACAGGGCGCGGCAGGCTCGAAGGCCAGCAGCATGCGGCCACCGGTTTCGATCTCGGCGAAGAGGACATAGCCGGGCAACGGCTGGCGGCGGATGATGTCGCGCAGCTCGAAGGCAAAGCGCTTGAAGGGCGAGAGGCTTCCGGATTTCTGATGCAGGTGACGGAAATCGAAGCGCCAGCCGCCCGCCTGCCGCCCACCATGCTTGCGCACGAGGCGGTAGAGCCAGCGGTCGAGCCCGCCGGTCAGATCAAAATAGGCGCGGTCGATGGTCAGGATCAGCGCGTCATCGAGGACGGCGCGGTAGAACCAGTCCGGGACGATCAGTTCGATCCCGTCCGGTCGCCCTTTGCTGTCGCTGCGTTCATGCCATTCGTTGATCCAGGAGAAGCGATGGCGCCGCCCCTCGGCGGGCTGGCGGATCGTCGTCGCCACCGTGGTCGATTGCAGCCGGTCCAGCGCAGCCTTCAGGCGCTGATAGTCCCGGAGCGACGTCCCGCGCCCGGTGAAATTGAGGATCTCATAGGGCGTGGCCGCCATCAGACGCGAGGTGCGCAGGCCCGCATCGCGCGCTTCGACAATCTGGCTCGCCGCCCAGATCAGGATGTCTGCATCCCAGATAGTGGCCATGCCGTGGTCGGGCACGGCTTCGACCCGGATCGCCACATTGCCCGCCACGAAATCGATGGGGCGTATGCGCGGCGACTTGGAGAGGGAGAAGAACGGATAGGCCATGAGATCCTGCGCGTCACGTGGGGCGAACTCCCCCGGAAGCGCCCGAAAGAGGTCCAGTTGGCCGCGCTCGGAGGCGCTGCGGGGCGTCGGGGGCATGAGGAACGGGAAGGGCCGTCAGCGCGTCGCGCGCGCTGGCACGGCATGCGGCGACGCCGTCATGCGCTTGGCCGGCAGGACCTGGCCGCGCGGATCGGAGGTCGAGGTGACCGAGCCGCGCGCAACCCAAGCTGTCAGATCATCGACCGAATAGACGACGCGCCCGCCGAGCTTGTGATAGGCCGGGCCGGTTCCATAGGTCCGGTGCTTTTCCAGCGTGCGCGCCGACAGGCTGAGGAACGTGGCGGCCTCCTTGGTGCGCAGGTAGCGTGGCGGCAGAACGGCGAGATCGGGTCGCATGGATGGGGCCTCCGTGGGACTGTGGAAGGCCGTCGGCAAAGCACGGCCTGTCCCGCGCAGGCTGGCGAAGAAGGACCGGAAAGGGGGATGAGGAAGATTGGGGGTGGAAGTAACCTACCCCCGACGAGAGGCCTCGGCGGTCCAACCTCCGACCTGAATAAGGGTTATCTCCTATTCCGGCTTCTGATGGCACCTTAGAAACTTGGCCTCTGCTGTTGGCAGATGACGGCGCAAGCCAGGCCACCGTAAGAAAGACGCATACCTCATTGTCAGATGCGTGAACGCCAACTAGCGTTCGGGACAGGCTTAGGGTGGGGAGCGTGCGCAATGGACGGAAGAAGGCTCCAAGATTTTTGGAACCAGGAAGTGCTAGCGCTTCTGGCTGTTTACAAACAGTTCGAGACGCTCCTGCCCAGCTCTTTTGCCGAAGGCGCAGGGCACCGCGGCGAGGATGGCAGGTACGTCGAAGCCCTTCTGCGGAATTACCTGCAAAAGTATCTTCCCAAAGATCTTGAAGTGCTAACTGGCTTCATTTTACGCCCAGCCGTCAAGACTGGAAAAAACACGCGGAACAGGAAGAACCAAATAGACAAACATTCTACCCAGCTCGACATTATTGTTTGTGACACCGGCACCTATCCAGTGTTTCAACGAATGGGAGAGACGGTGATCGTACCACCTGAGGCCGTTATTGCCGTATTTTCAGTAAAAAAGAAGCTACGCGATGCAGATATAGCGGCTGAATGCAAAGCGCTAGCAGCCGTGGGCCAGATTTGCCGATCGGATGAAGGCAAGCCACAAGAACGTCGCCGCGGGCCATTCCTTGGATTAGTGGGGGCCAGCTCACAGTTTGCGGACAAACGAGTAGCGAAGGAAAAGAAGATTTTCCAGAAGCTAGCAAAACTCTACGCTGATCCGCCTACCTTCGACGACATGGTTGGCTTCATTGGAGATCTTTCGGGCTGGTACGTCTTTAAGGCTCGTCCACCTGAAAAATTGACGTCCAACAATAGCGCGGCTAGTTATCGATATTTTTCGTTAACGGAGAATGAGCTGCATCATGGCTTCCAGTTCCTAATCTCCGGAATCCTATCGGTCTATTATGATGAAACTCGACGAAATATGAAGCGGCCAGGCTATACATCTTTTCCACGCTTGCCAGCCAAGGAATTGGGTACAATTCCGTTCAATGGACTGCGGTAAGAACTGACTATCGTGCCGCTGCTTGAAACTGCTTCTCAATTAAGCTCGAGGAAAAATCAAAAAAGGGCCGCTTTGGATACCAAAGCGACCCTTCATCCGGTTTTTTCCGCTATCAGCCATCAGGAGTGACCGGAAACACACTTTGGCTATGTCGTTGGCAAGAACTGCACTCGCCGTTGAAAGTAGAGATAGCGCATGTTGCGACGCGTTTCAAGGAAGACATCTTCTTCAAAGCCGACCTTCGTTCAAGGTACACCATCGGTGGATTGGCTGAGGTCGACGATATTCACTCTTTCCTAGGCGACGCGCACCCTAAGGTTTGCGACGGTGCCGCAAGAGACCCAAATACCCGCCGCCGATGAGGGCGGAGGCATTGCGGGCGAGCGTGATGACGGCGGCCCGCAGTGGGGAGGTCTTCCATGGTTCGCCCAAGACGCGCCGTTCCCCGAAGAGCGCTATGCCGATCTCGCGGTAGCTCGAGCCTGCGGCGCGACCGTCGGCGGCCTGCATCATCAGGCGGAACCGCTGACGCTGGTATCGGGTCATGCGGGTGTCGCGCGGGACCGGGCGCGCCTTCAGCATCTGCCAGAACCGCTGGATCGCTTCTATCCGGCCCGGCAGATCGTCATCAAGGGGCAGCAGGATAGCCATGGAACCGGAGCCGGTGCGCCTGGCCATGTTCAAAAAAGGAACCGGACCATCCGTGCCCAAAGCGCCAAAGCGCCCCTCCTCTGTTTCCGCCTGAGACGGCAGATCAAGCGCAATGGTCCGCGGCAAGGGTGGCCGGAAACCGGGTACCTCGCCCAGAAGCACGGTGGCCGGATTGGCGTGAGGTGACCAGATTACGGGCTGATTGAGAATTGAGAGCCTTGGGTCGGCCGGAAAATCGCAGGCCCCAGCGATGCTGGGCTTCCTCCTCGAACGGAGCACGCACGGCCTTTTGCGTCACGATGTCGGCGAAGCACGCCTGATAGTCGAGATCACGGCGCAGGCATTCCCAGGCGATGCCTTCAACCGAAAGCTCATCGTAGAAGTCATAGGAGTCCTGGTTCCGCCACTTCGATGTATCCGGCCCCATCTCTCAACCCTCGACAGAGTCAAAACACGCATGGGTTGACAGGATTTCAGCACAGGGAAGCCAGGAAAAGGCACGGAAGGGTGCAGCAGATGATGCCGCTGCAGCATCACCGCGCGCAGGGGTTACCGGGTGCCGGAACGTGGCGCCAAAAGCTGCCGATAGCCGCTTTGCGTCATCCAGCGCGCCCGCGCCAGATGGCTGTCATAAACCCGCCGCGCGCGTTCGGGTTCGCGGACAGGGTCTATCCCGAACAGGACCTCAACAGCCTCGGTCCAGTCCGCGCCATCCGCTGTCGCATCGAGAAGCCGCATGTAGAGCTTGATGTGCCTGCGGTCGTAATCGGTGATGTCCGCGTTGGTGGGGGCAAGCTCGTCGAAGGCCGGGATCGTGGGCTTCATGGTGCGGTCCCCGAGAGCATCGGCACGGTGAGCCGTCTGCCATACCGCCCTATCGCGTCACTGGGTCTTCTCGTCTCGGCCATGCTCCAGCATCACTCCCTGCCCGCGCTTGTCAGACAGGATGACGATCCCTGCGGCCTCGAGTGCCCGGCGAACCTGATCCCGTGTCGATTCATACACCTCCAGCCGGTTCTCGGACTCGAGGCGTTTCAGGGCAGTCAGGGATATTCGGGCCTTGTCAGCGAGCGTCTCCTGCGTCCAACCCAGCAACGCGCGTGCGGCCCGCGACTGTCGAGCGGTGATCATGCATGATCACCTCCCATCGCGACCGGCGCGCATTCCAGAACTACGACTATTTTAGTCGCTCTAGTCCAATCCGCCACTGGAAACTGAGGTTTCGCAGAGCGGGCTATCCCTTTGTGAATTCCCGCGATTCGCCGCCAGCGCCGACCCCTGCAGGTCACGCGGTGGTCCCGGCGCGGTCGCGGTGGGCATCGCCTTTCGCGGCGGGCATGGAAAAGGCCCCGGTCTTGCGACCGGGGCCTTGTGGTCCGCGTCAGTCGGCGCGGCGGCCGTTGGGGCGGGACCAGATCAGCGAGAAGCCCTCGCCGTCCTCGTCGTCGAAGAGGTTGGCGTAGATCGGGGCGGTGAAGCTCGGATCGTCGAGCTTGAGGCCCAGATAGTCGCGGCCCTCGTTCGAGCGCTTGGACCAGGCGGCGCCGATCTCGGCGCGGCCGACCAGAACCCGGTGGCTGGGGGCGTTCTCGCCGGTGGCGCGCTGGTCAGGGACGATGCGCACGCCCTTGGCCTGGACGCTGAGGGTGACGATGTCGCCGGTGAATTCGTTCGTGCCGGTCTTCTTGAAGGTGCCGATGGTCGCCATGGTAAGTCTCCGTTTTCCGTTTCCGAGCCCGCACCATTGCGGCCTCGATGGCGATCGACAGGACGGAGACGACCGCTGGCGCACCCCCGCCCGGCGGGGGCCTGACAGCACAGGAGGAACTTTCTTGCTCCCGCGAGGAATGGCGGCCTTCGGGCCGGCAGGGGAAGAAAGTTGTGACGACGCTGTTGCGCCGAAGCGGTCGAGGCGAAGCCGGTCTTCGGCCAGATCAGGCCATTGAAGAGGCCGTATGGAGCGGTCTGGACACGGGGAGCAGACGGAGACACTGGCGACAGGCCACCGCAAAGGCAGGCAGGACGGAAACACACCGACGATCCGTCTCCACCTTCCAGGCCTTGCGCAAAGTCCAACCCGAACCATGCCACCGGCCCCGCCTCCCCAGACGGGTTCGGCAACCGCCCGCCGATGCGGCCTTGCCCGTCCCGCGCTCTGGACAGGACAAGAACAGGGCCTCGCGACGATCCGAAGGAACGCAACCGATTCAGCCCCCCAACCCGACGAGACAGGCAGGCAGGGCCTCCTCGCTCTGGTCACCCCACCTGCCTGCCCGACCTTCAGCCGCGGACCAGGCTCACACCCGCATCGCCGGGGGCCGCCATGCCTGCGACCCGCAGAAAGGCCGTGATGCCCACCGCGACCGCGCCGATGATGGCAAAGACGACCTGCCAGACTTCAGACGGCATCAGGAGCCGGGTGATCCCCAAGACAGCGTGAAACCCCGCCACGCCAGCCGGTGCAACGAAGGCCAGCGCGATCAGAAGCCGCGCCCAGAGCGGACGGACGACCAGCAGGAGGCCCTGACCAAGGGCCAGCACGAGCCCGGCGCCTGCAAGGCCGATAACGGTCGCGCCCAGCCACCCGGCACCGGTCCCATAGGCCCAGGTGCCGAGGGTGACGCCTGCAAAGAACGGCAGCGCGAAGACGGCGAGATTGAACAGCAGCCAGCACATCGTGCCGATGGCCGCCAGAGAGACGAGGAGTCCAAGAAAAATCATGGGGGTGGCTCCGCACAAATGGTTGGACGGTCGCGCCTCCACCACCACCACGGCGCGAGCAGAAAGATAGCATTGTTTTGGGCCGGCCGCGAGCCTCAGGTATCTTGTATCGGCGGCATCCGCCCCATGCAGCGGTGGCATCCGAGCTGATCACCTCAACCTTTGCCATGAAGCCGAATACCGGGGTTTCAGTCCGGCAGGCCCAAGCATCGTCGAAAGCACCCCACCGATGCGGGTCCATCGAACTACAGTGTCGGACGTCACGGCGTTGGCAGCGCTTACGCGCTGCCCGTCCCGATGCGGATGACAGGGATACCCATCTTGCGGGCCTTGTCCGCCAGATTGTCCTGGATGCCGGTGCCCGGGAAGACGATGACGCCGATCGGCAGCGTCGCGAGCATCTGGTCGTTACGCTTGAAGGGCGCGGCCTTGGCGTGTTTCGTCCAGTCGGGCTTGAAGGCGACCTGGGGCACCTTGCGATTGCTGGCCCAGGTGGCGGCGATCCGTTCTGCGCCTTTCGGCGATCCGCCATGCAGGAGGACCATGTCCGGGTGCTTGGCATGGACCTGATCGAGCTTTTCCCAGATCAGGCGATGGTCGGTGGTCTCGCCGCCCGAGAAGGCGATCTTGGGCCCTGCGGGCAGCAGCACCTCGGCATCGGCCCGGCGTTTGGCGGCGAGAAAGTCGCGGCTGTCGATCATGGCCGCCGTCATATGGCGGTGGTTGACGCGGGAGCCGGTGCGCGGCGACCAGGGGGTGCCGAGCGTGCGCAGATAGATGTCGGCGGCGGTTTCGCAGAAGAGCTCGAGGCTGTCGCGGCGATCGAGCAGGCCTTGCCCGATGGCGATCAGCGTCTCGAGCTGGACAGATTTGACCTCGGAGCCATCCTGTTCGCGCTGCAGCCGCTTCTGGGCCTGCTCATTGTCATCAAGCTTGCCCTCGATCCGCAGGACCGCGCGGTGGAAGGTGTTGACGGTCGACCAGAGGATCTCGTCGAGGTCGAAGTCGAGGCTGGTATCGGCCATGGTGGAGATCAGGGCGTCGAAGATATCGGCGACCGCGGTGCGGATGACGTCATCCTCGGGCGGGATCCGGGGGTCGGCCTCGTCCTCGGCGGGACGGTAGCCATAGAGTTCAAGGGCTTCGACGACATGCCCCGTGGGCGAGGTGCTGTGATCGGCGTCGAAATCGTCATGGGCATACATGGGAGGCGTCCTTGGGCTGGACCGCGACCGTCGCGGCCTTCGTGGCGACGAAAGCCCACGGGCGGACCGGTCAGGCAGCCCGAGCCCCTTGCGAGGGCCTTGATGGCCAAGCCCGGCTGATTTGGATCGCGCTGTAAAGGCGGGCCTTCCGGGGTCCCCGCGCGACCTGTCGCGTGGGGTGGATGCCCGCCGACGGAAATCAGTCGGGCGCCGCCATTGCCGGGCCGGGCCGCTTGTGGGCCGCTCGCCCTCTCGAAGGCCGAGGCGCGGTCCCCTTGCCCGATGACGCTGCACTCCCGCGCCCATGATCTTTTCGCCACAGGCCGATCCCCTGCCCCGTCACGGCACCTGCATCGGACCCATGAACCGGCTCACGTCCTCCGGGGCGAGTTGTGGCCGGACCCAGGCCCGGAGCGCATCCCGCCCGCGAACAACGAGATCGTCGTTGAAATCCCCCAGCATCGGCGAGAGTGCCAGCGCCTCGACCCCGGCCTCGTTGGCCCGGGCGACCAGCGCCTCTCGCGCGATCCGTCCTGCCGGATCGTTGTCGCAGACGACATAGAGCCTGCGCAGCTGCGCCGGGAACAGGACGGCTGTCAGGTGGCCTGCCGACAGGGCTGCGACCATCGGCAGTCCGGGCAAGGCCTGGCGCAGCGACAGGACCGTCTCGATGCCCTCGCCCGCTGCCAGGATATCCTGCGCGCGGCCGAACCGGACGCCGTGCCCGAGAAGCGTGCCCATGGCCTTGCGCGGCGGATCGAGAGGCGCCTTCTGTCTGCCATCCCGTGCAAGCCAGGTACGATGCGCGCCGGTGACCGTCCCTTCGAGATCGGTGACGGCGGCAATCAGCGCGGGCCAGGTCTCGGTCGCCCCCCCGCTCTCGGGCCGCCAGTAGCAATCGGGAAGAAAGCGCAACGGATCGGCGTTCTGCAGATCCGCGATGCCACGCCCGCGCAGATAGGTTTCGGCGAGGCTGCCCGCGACGGGCCGGGCCATGCGCCAGAGCCGTTGCGCCGCGCCTGTCGAGCCGGATGGTCCCGCGGTGTGCCGCGAAGGGTAGCCCGGTGCGGCTTGCACCTCCTGCGGCAGGCTGAGAAACCGGCGCGCTTCCTCAGCGATCTCGGCAAACTCCATCAGTCCGAGGCTTTCGCGGATGACGTCCAGAAGGTCACCATGTTCGGAACTGGCCGCATCGACCCATTTTCCGGCGGCCCCCTTGCCCGATGCGCGGCCGGTCAGCCGGACGAACATAGACCGACCCGGCGTGTTGCGCACATCGCCGACCAGCCAGTAGTTGCCCTGCTTGCGCCCATTCGACAGGTAGTGACGACAGACCGCCTCGGCCTGTCGGCCAAGACGCTCTGCCAGATCGGTGGCGGTGAGCCGGGTCATCAGGCCGCCTCCCGCGCACCGATCCGCTCGATCGGGAACCGCGCAAAGAGCTTTCCGAGCACCTCGATGCCGCTGGCGTCGACGGGCACGAAGAAGCGCAGCTTCCAGGCGATGATCTCGGTGAAGAGACCATAGGCGCGCAGCCGCTCGCGCATCGCCTCGGTGAAGCCCAAGAGCTCGATGCGCTGCACACCCATGACCCGCGCGCGACGGAGTTGCAGCCCCTCGGCGAGATCAAGGATGGTGCGCCCCTCCATCAGCGCGGCATGGGCGGCCTCGGGCGTCAGGCTCGCCACCGTCCCGGTGACAAAGGCCGTCGCGGCCCAAGCGGGCGACACGCGGCGGCCTATGATCCGTTCGCCATCGTCGGCCTGCAGGCGATAGACGCGGGTCGAGTCCGGTGGCAGGCGCTTCCAGATCGGCAAGAGAAGCCCCGTCACCATATGGAGCGTGCTTTCGGTGAACTCCGGCACGCCCGCGCATTCCGCATCCCAGGCCGCACCAAAGCGGGTCACGTCGGCCTCGACCCAATGGGTCTCGCCCATCAGGCGCAAGGGCACCGCCTGCGCCTCCATGGGCCGGATCAGCCGCACCCGGCGCTCGATCTCGCCATCGTCGAGCATGATGCTGGTCGTCGGGATCTGCACCGCAGCCCGGCCCGAGCGTTCGTTGATGAGGAGCCTCGCCCGCGGATCGGAGAGTTCGGCCAGCGCCGCCTCGCGGGTGACAGGCTGGTTCCGCCTGCGTTCCGCAATGGTCAGAAGCCGGGTTTCGGCGCCGGTGCCGGGATGGGTGTGGATCACCTGGCGGTCGATGACCCGGAAGCTCTCGGCACGCAGGGTTTCGAGCCCCATGTCGTAGCTGCCCGAGGCCATGGCCCCCGCGATCCGCGCCTCAAGAAGCTGCTCGAAGGCGGCGAAAAGAGTGCCCTGCAACGCGATAGGCAGGGCCAGCAGACGGTTGAGGAAGGTGGCGATCGGCGGCAGATCGTCCTTGAGGCCTGTCGCATCCATCAGCTTCAGCCCGGTCGCGGCCTCAAAAGCCTCGAGCGTGCAGCCCTCCACCTTGCCCTTTACGATCAGCTGGTAGAGCTGGCGCAGCGCATCGCGGGCATAGGCCGATTCCAGATTGTCCTCGGGCCGGAACAGGCCCTGTCCGCCGGTCTGGCGCTGGCCGCGGGTGATCGCGCCCAGCGTGTCGAGGCGGCGGGCGATGGTCGAGAGGAAGCGTTTCTCGGCCTTCACATCACTCGCAATGGGCCGGAAGAGCGGCGGCTGCGCCTGATTGGTCCGGTTCGTGCGGCCAAGGCCCTGGATCGCCGCATCGGCCTTCCAGCCCGGCTCCAGCAGGTAATGGACCCGCAACCGCTGGTTCCTCGCGCCAAGATCGGCGTGGTAGCTCCGCCCCGTGCCGCCCGCATCGCTGAACACGAGGATCCGCTTGCGGTCCTCCATGAAGGCTGCGGTCTCGGCCAGGTTGGCCGAAGCGGCGCGGTTCTCGACGGCCAGGCGCGCATCCCGCCCCTCGCCCTTGCGGGTGATCCGCCGGGACCGTCCCGTCACCTCGGCGACCTGATCCGTCCCGAAATGCTGGATGATCTGGTCGAGCGCGCCCGGCACCGCCGGGAGACCCGCAAGCTGTTCGATCAGGGCGTCGCGCCGGGCAACGGCTTCGCGGCATTCCACGGGCTGGCCATCGCGGAACACAGGGCGCGACGAGAGGTTGCCCTCCCCGTCGGTGAAGGGCTCATGCAGCTGAACCGGGAAGGAATGCTGCAAGTAGGACAGGACATGCTCACGCGGCGACAAATCCGTATTCAGGTCATTCCACTCCTCGGTCGGGATCTCTGCCAAACGCCGTTCCATCAGCGCCTCGCCGGTGGAGACGATCTGCACGACGCTGGCATGGCCCGCCGCAAGGTCCCCTTCAATTGCCCGCAGAAGCGTCGGGGTCTTCATCGAGGTCAGGAGATGGCCGAAGAACCGCTGCTTGGTGCTTTCGAAGGCCGAGCGGGCGGCGGATTTCGCCTGCCGGTTCAGTGTTCCCTCGCGCCCGGTGATGTTGGCCGCCTCCATCGCCGCATCGAGGTTGTTGTGAATGACGGCAAAAGCCCCGGCATAGGCATCGTAGATGCGGCGCTGCTCCGGGCTGAGCGGATGTTCCAGAAGGTCGTATTCCACGCCCTCGTAGGACAGGGACCGCGCGGTATAGAGGCCGAGCGCCCGCAGGTCGCGGGCCAGAACCTCCATGGCCGCCACGCCGCCCGCCTCGATGGCCGCGACGAATTCGGCGCGGGTGGCGAAGGGGAA
This sequence comes from Rhodobacter xanthinilyticus, assembly GCF_001856665.1. Taxonomy (NCBI): domain Bacteria; kingdom Pseudomonadati; phylum Pseudomonadota; class Alphaproteobacteria; order Rhodobacterales; genus Rhodobacter; species Rhodobacter xanthinilyticus. Next base: position 3,232,250 of record NZ_CP017781.1, read on the forward strand.
ATCCTCGCCACCCCAGAGCCCGAGGCGCTGCGCATAGGCGAGGTTGTGCACAGCCGTCGCCCCGGTGGCCGAGACATAGACGATGCGCGCCTCGGGCAGCGCATGCTGCAGCCGAAGCCCCGCCCGGCCTTGCTGTGAGGCGGCGACATCGCCGCGTTCGCCCTTCCCGCCCCCGGCATTCTGCATGGCATGGCTCTCGTCGAAGATGATGACCCCGTCGAAGTCGCGGCCCAACCAATCGACGATCTGGCGCACCCGCGAAACCTTCTCACCCCGATCGTCGGAGCGCAGCGTGGCATAGGTGGTGAACAGGATGCCTTCGGCCAGCGTGATCGGCTTGCCCTGGGCAAAGCGCGCAAGTGGCGTGATCAGAAGCCGCTCCTGGCCGAGCGCTTGCCAGTCGCGCTGCGCATCCTCGATCAGCTTATCGGATTTGCTGATCCAGAGGGCCTTGCGCCGCCCGCGCAGCCAGTTGTCGAGGAGGATCCCGGCCGATTGCCGCCCCTTCCCTGCCCCGGTGCCGTCGCCCAACATGAAGCCGCGCCGGAACTGGACTGCTCCCTCGGCGGCATCCCGGGCAGCACTCACCGTGTCGAAGGTGGCATCGACCGTCCAAAACCCGGTCAGATGACCGGCATGGGCCTCGCCCGCATAGATCACGGTCTCGAGCTGCGCCTCGGACAGGCGGGCGCGGATGTCGGAGGGCAACAGGGGCCGATAGGTCGGGCGCGGCGGGGCGACCGAGGCCATGGCGGCCGATTGCACCAGCCGGGTCGGATGCGGTTCCGCGCCGGGGATCCGGATCGCTTGCAGCGCATAGGGCTCGTAGATGGCATCGGACAGGCGTCCACCTTCGGGCGGCGTCCATTCGATGGCGTCGTAGGCAAGCTCGACAGCTTCGGGGTCCCTGCCTTGCGTCGGCACGGGACGTGTCGGGCGGAGCGCCCGACCACACGCCCCGCGGACTGGCGACGACAGGGAGCGGCCAACTGGAGCGGTCGCCTGCGGCAGGGACACCGGCAGACGTTCGGGCACTTGCGTCGCGATCCATTGGAGAAGCGTTGCCACATCCGGCGCAGTGCCCGGCGAGGCCGGACAGGCGGCAGGGTTCTCGGCGGGCTGCTTGTCGATCACGGTCAGCCGTGTCTCGATCGTCGTGCCATGCCGCGCATAGACCGACCCGTCGATCGCGGCGGAGAAGACCACCCGACCGCTCGCCTGCAGCCGGATGAAGGCCTCGCGCCAGTTCGGAGCCTCGGACCCGAAACCCGACCCGGTGATAGCGACCAGCCGCCCGCCGGGCGCAAGACGCGCCAGCGCCGAGGCGACGTGTCGGAAGGCGGCCTCCGTGTTGCGCCCGGCGACATGGGCCAAGGCCGAGAACGGCGGGTTCATCACGACGACGGAGGGCACAAGCCCCGCATCCAGATAGTCATCGATCTGTGCCGCATCGACGCGCGAGAGGATCGCGGCCGGAAAGAGGGCGGAGAGGAGATCGGCGCGCGTCGCCGCGAGTTCGTTGAGGATCAGTCTACCGCCCAGTGTTTCGGCGAGTATGGCCATCAGGCCGGTTCCTGCCGAGGGTTCAAGCAAGACATCCGCCGGGGTGATGCGAGCCGCAGCCAGCGCCGCAAGGCCGAGCGGGATCGGTGTGCTGAACTGCTGAAAACTCTGGCTGTCCTCCGAGCGGCGGGTCTGGGTGGGCATCAGGGCCTTGATTTTCGTGAGCTGCGCCAGACGGGCCTCCATGCTGACGGCCTTGCGGAACAGCGCAGGGCCATACTTGCGCAGGAACAGGACCGTGGCGACCTCGCAGGCCTCATAGGCGGATTTCCAGTCCCAGACGCCGGAGGCGTCCGAGGCCCCGAAGGCGGTTTCCATGGCCGCGCGCAGGATCGCAGCGTCGATCCGTGTGCCCCGCTCGAGATGGGGAAGCAGAAGCCGGGCAGCGACCAGGATGGCCGTAGCAGGCGAAATCGATGCGGCCGGACCGGCCGCGGGGGAAAGGCTGTTCATGTCGGATGACCTCGGGAGAGCGGGACGGGCAAGGTTCCGGACGGCGCTCTCTCCCCCGCCCGGATCCGCCCTGTCGCGGCCCCCTCTCCCTCTCGCACGCGCCGCAAAAGAAGAAGCGCCCCGACCTCGCGGTGGGGCGCTTTCGGGTCAACCGAAGCGGCGACCGGCTTCGGTGAAGGTATAGTCATTGGCGCGCAGGCTCTCGTCGACCGCCTCGTCCGAGGTCAGATACTCGTATTCCCGCTCGAGCTGCCGGTAGAGCCAGCGGGCGAGGTCCCGCAGCGCCTCGGTGACGATGTCCCCGGCATCGGGCGTCATGTCCTGTTCGGTCGGGCTGTCGCGTTCGACACTGATGCGCATGCTGTATTCGTGGGAGTAATGCCCGTGATGGGTGATCTCGGCGCGCAGCTGGAAGAAGTTGCGCCGCTGGATCGCCTGCAGCCGGTCCGCGATGCCGTGCAGCACGGCGTCCTGAGGGGCATGGGCTCGCAGACGGGCCGCTGCCCCACTGGCGTATCGCCAGACCCCTTCGTAGCAGGCGCCGTCGCCTTGCGACCAGAAGCCCCGGAACCAGATGCAGGGGTCCTGCCGCGGGCCGCCCCCCATCAGACGGACGGTCCGGGTGCGGAAGCGGATGCCGAGGATTTCGGCGATACTCTGGAAATCCTCGTAGACGGCATCGTACCAGTCGTAATCGAAGCCGCCCTCGCGATACCAGGCGCGGGCCTTTTCCTTCGCCGCCTCGGACAGCTCATCGAGGCGATAGACCGTGGTTTCGATCACTTCAGGCATGGCCGGCACCTCCCGTCAGCAGGGCCGACAGCCAGCCATCGGTGGAGATCCAGTCGACAGTCTCGCCGGTCGCGAGGTCGATGACATGCGCCCCGCCGCCGAACCCGTCGACCCGGGGCCTCGAGCAGGTTGTCGCATATTGCAGACCCCATCGGCCGATCAGACCGAAGGTCGCGGCGCAGCGTTTCACGAAGGCGATGACCTGCGCGGGATCGCCGGTGCCCTCGTCACGCATCCAGAGCATCGTGCCGCCGTGCTCGGGCTGGATCGACAGCGCGAACCCGTCCGAGGGGGGATCCTCCGCCGCGTTTTCTTGCGACAAGGCCGTGTAGAGATCGAGTGCGCGGGCGGCATTCTCGGGAGTACCCACGTCAAGCAAGCAGGAAAAGTGGATGAAGTAGTCAGCCATGACAGCCTCCGGATGGAAGAAGGCCCGGGGGAGTGACCGGGCCAGTGCTGGGGAAAGGAGAAGACCGTCAGGCGGCCTGCGGCAGGCTGAGCAGCGCCGCCGCGGTGGCCCGCCAGAAGGGATCGACCAGCCGCGCCTCGAGAAGGCTGGCCCGGGACCGGATGGTGCTGGCGGTTTCGCGATCTCCGCGCCCCTCGGCGGCGAAGGCCTGGCCGCGCAGGCGGCTCGCCTCGGTCACGATCCGGCGCGCCTCGGCGTCCGAGGCGACGGGCGGCTGCCAGAGGATGACATCGGCGCGGATCGCTCCGGCGAGGACGAGGCCATGCGCGCGATCCTCGATGACCGCGAGACGCGGCTGAAACTCGGAAAGAGCGACCGCACCCGGATAATCGCCCTTGGACACGATCAGGGCAGCAAGGCGCATGGCCTCTTCGGCACAGGTGACCTCCTTGAGGGCAAGACACTGCTCCTGGGTCGCCTCGGCCTCGTCAGGGCTGATGCGGCCGAGGCAGGAGACGCGCAGCGGCAACCTCCGCGCGCCCTGCAGCGCGGGAAGGAGGTCATGGGCCAGGATCTGGCCGATGGGGCGGAAACCGCCCTGTCGGGAAAGGATCATCGGGATCACTCCGCGACGGGCGGCGGAGGCCTCTCCTCCACCTCGCACCCGTCACGGCCCAAAGGCCCGCCCTCTTCCTCTCTGCCGGGGGCTGCGGCGCCGGCCTCACGCGTGCCGACGCGCTGCCATGGCAGCGGAAAAACCCGGAACCCGCATGCGGGTCCGGGTCGGGGGAGTGAGGCGCGGCCGCGCCTCAGGCCCAGGGATCAAGCTCCAGTTTCACCATGCTCTCCTCGCCGTCGAATTCATCGGCGGGCATGGCGCCATGGGTGCCGTCACCGGCCTCGAACACGACAATCGACACGAGCAATGTGGCGGCGAGGCTGGCGGCGAAGGCGATGGCATCTGCGTAGGACATGGGTTCCGGCTCGTGTCTTGGAGGCGGGGGACCATCCCCCGCGCGACAGGCGCCCGACGTGTCTGACCGGATCTGCACTCACCCTCGCGCGTTCACATCCCTGAACGCCGAGGGCGGCACGCGCGCGTAAGCCGACCCCTCTGGGGTTGAATGCCCAAGAGACGGATCAGACCAAGGTCAGCGCATGGAAGCGGGGATGGTCTCTGCCACGGACCCGCAGCCGGATACCCGTCGCAGATGCCCTGCCGAGCCAGCCTTGACGCCCAGCAAGACGATTCAAGCAGAACCGTGGGCCGGTGATTTCGGACCCGATCCCGACGCCAGAATGCGGGTCGAGAGGCAGGGTGAAACTGAGGCTTGATCAGCGCCCTGCAATTCAGCCACGCCTTAGTTCGGCCGACGGCGTCAGCAGGCTCAGTCCCAGAGCCCCTCCGCGACCTCGCGCGCGACCATGGCACGCGCCTTCAGCATGACCTCGTCGCCGGACAGGTCTGCATGACCAAAGAACCGAGCCCTTGCGCCATGGTGCAGCCAGTCGGCGTAACGGCAATACTCGCGCGCCTCCAGACGGAAGGCGCGCAGGTCTTCGGCCCAGTGCGGCTTCGGTTCCACGACGACGGTGATCCCGTCGCATGTCTCTTCCCAAGGCAGCGATCGCTCGGCCATCGGGTTGGTGCGATCCTCGCGGAAGATCTTGTCGATATCGATGAGAGGGGGCACGGGGTCTCCAAAAGCGGAAAGGCCCGGCACATGGCCGGGCCCGGAAATGATGATCGGGCAAGATGGGGCGACCTTCGCCGCCCCAGGGTGATCACTCGGCAGCAACGGGGGGCTGCGTCTCATCCTCATCTTCGGCCGGTGCATCGTCCTCACCCGCGAGAAAGTCGGGCAGGTCTTCGCCCTCGGACCCAGACGCTGTGTCGACATCGGCGCCCGCATCCGGAAGCGTCTGGCGAAGCGGCTCCGGCAACCAGCCGGTATCCGCCAGCAGGCGCTCGGCCTCCTTGGCCATCTCGCCCTTCTTCAGGTGCGCGATCAGATCGGCCGAGCGGTCGCCCGCACCTTCCCGCACCGCCTCGATGATGCGCGGCTTGCTTACCCGGCCGAGGTAGTTCCCGGCCGTCGGCCGCCAGCCCGCCGCGACCATGTCGAGGCCCGTCGCCTGCGCCAGACGATCAGCCTGCGCAAAGCGCTGCGCCAGCCCGTGCTGGCTCACCCCCATGCCGCCATAGGGGTTCGGTTTCTCGTAGAGCGCGTTGACCCCGAAGCTCACGCAATGCGCCAGAAGCTCCAAACGCGATGCGTCGTCGAGGGCGTTGAGCCAGTCCCACAGCGCCGCATCGTCGGCCGGCACGTGCTCGCCCCAGCGCTCATGCCGCTCGGCGATCGCAAGCGCCGAGGCGCTGTCGCGCAGATCCTCGGCCTGCGCCGGGAAATGCACCTCGCGGACCTGCGCCTCGAGGCAGCCCCTTCCCGACTGCCGAAGGAAGCTGTCCGAGACCAGCCGATGCAGAAGCGCGGTCAGGGCGACATGCGGGGATTTCGCCACGGCATCCCGCAAGGCGAGGGTGCGATGGGCGGTCAGTTCGGTAACAAGCCGATCCGGCAAGGGCCGGATCGCGTCCGCCCCATCCTCTTCGTCGTCGCCCTCCACGGCCGCGCCGCCGATGGTGATGACAGCCCGCGTCGGCTGGCTTGGTTCAGCCCCTGCGGGCAAATACCCCTCTGCCCCATCGGCCTCCTCACCCTCGGGTTCCGCGACCGTCTCGTCCTCGGGCCGGACATACCCTCGCTCGACGCGCAGCCGACCGTCGGAGTCGATGCTGACAAAGGCACCCGCCTTTGCCATCTGACCGGGGGCATAAACCATCGGGCGGCTGTCGAAGGCCTCGAGCGCCGCCTCGATTTCGCCGAGCCGCTGGTCGATGTCATCGGGCAGCTCCTCCGCCTCGGCATACTCGGCTTCCAGCCGGTCGTATTCGTCGCGCAGCGCCTCGCGCGTCGCGCGCTCATCATCTGTCAGGTCGACCGTCGTTCCCGCCAGTTGCCGCAGCCCCTGCAGATGGCCGTAGGGGAAGTTCACGGCGACCTCGATCCACTTCCAGCCCTCGGCGGCAATGGTCTCGGCCTCGGCCTTCAGCTTCTCGCCGACGAGACGGTCGAGCAGGACCGAGTCCTGCAGCCAACCGCCGTCGTCCTGCTGGAACAGATCGCGCAGGACAGAGCCGCCCGCCGCTTCGTACGCGTCGATGCCGACGAACAGGGCCCGCTTGTCCGAGGCGCGCACCGTGGTTTCGGTCAGAAGGCGGCGGATGTGATAGGGCTCCTTCTGCCAGCCGTTCCGGATCGCCTCCCAGACTTGCTCCTGCCGGGCGTGATCCTCCGAGACCGTGAAGGCCATTAGTTGCTCGAGCGTCATGCCGTCATCGGCATAGACATCGAGCAGCGCGGGCGAGACCGACGCGAGGCGCAGGCGCTGCTTCACCACCTTGGCATCCACGAAGAAGGCCGCGGCGATCGCGTCCTCGGTCATGCCCTTGTCGCGCATGGCCTGGAAGGCGCGGAACTGATCGAGCGGATGCAGCGGTGCACGCTCGATGTTCTCGGCCAGCGACAGCTCGTCGATCAGGATGCCGGTCTGCGCCTCGGACAGGACGCAGGGCACGGGCGCGGTCTTGGCGAGGCGCTTTTGCCTGACCAGAAGCTCCAGCGCCCGGAAGCGGCGCCCGCCTGCAGGCACCTCGAAGAGGCCGGTTTCCTGACCATCGGCGTCAAGGACGGGCCGGACATGCAGGGACTGGATCAGCCCGCGCCGGGCGATCGACTCGGCCAGTTCCTCGACCGAGACCCCGGCCTTGACGCGCCGGACGTTCGCCTGGCTCAGCACCAGCTTGTTGAAAGGAATGTCGCGCGAGGACGACAGCGTGATCTTGTGAATGGCAGAGGCCATGGTCTCAACTCCATGACGGGCGCCGGGGAGCCTCTCTCTCCGGCCTCCAACCCGTCAGGAGACCCGCCCCCCACCTCTCCCTCTCGTTGCGGCATCTGCAATGTCGTATGTGTTGGGACAGCCGTCAGACAAGTTCAGCACTGGTCATTGGTACAAGAATACAAAGGAGGTCTTTTCCCAAGTCGTAAGCGGACGCAATTATAGCCCTGAAAAGCACGATTGCCTGCATCAAGACACATGCTTTGCAGCGTGTGTCCTCAACGCCCAGATGCTTGCCCAATCAAGAACCGCCCAAGCTGCCCAGTACATGTATTGCTTCGTCGCGATCCCCAGCCGGATCATAATCTGTACACCCGATCGCACTGGATGACATCCAGACCTTGCGGTCTTTGGCCATGCAATAGGCGTCGTGTTTGTTCACTCGCCCACCGTTGTTCCGGCAAACCAAGCAAGACCTGATAGTGCGACCATTCTCAAAGGCTTGCTGGACCAGGAAAGCACCCAGATGATCCCGAACCATTTTCCACGACCTTGTCGGATACCCAAGCCTAATATCGACAATAGCATGGGCTATGAGGTGCGGATCGGAGAGGATCTGCTCCTCGTCCCGTGTTCCGACCCCCAATTCCGAATACCAGGCTTTCCCGCTTTTATAGAGCAGAAGCGCAAGTCCATTCGCCGAGCAGGGAATCGTGCACAGATGCGGCGCTGTATCTGGGCTTGGAAAATTGTGGCACCGAGTATGTCGAAGAGCAGCATCGATGCCATCCCGCAAGCGGTTGGCCGCATCCTCGTTTTGAATGTCAATTTCGATGATCGGAAGGCCGCTTGATATTTTGGTCTCATCGCAGGGATGGGTCACTGCGATCTCAAGGAGCATGCGAGCGTCGGACTTGCTTGAGGACAGCAGGATGTCGGCTATGAAGCCATCCACCCCCGCCTCCACCGCGACCTGATCAAACATCGTCGTAAGGTCCGTCCGATAGGGCGCGCTTTTCGCCGTGCATGACAATCCAAATGCTTCCTCATAGTAGGAACAGACGACCGGATGGTCCCGAGTTAACCAGTATGGCTGACCAGTCCGAATGGCCTCGCTCAGGACAGAAAAAAGCGTCATCTTAGCAAGCTGATGCAGGTAAGTCTCGTTGTGGCAGTCAGCCGGACGGCCCGCTTTATGCTTGAAATGGTGCTTCCGTGTGCGACCTAGGGCAGGTACCATCAGATGGCCACAGGCTAGGCAGTTATAGGGTCCTTGTGCATAGCGGTCATCCGAGTTGACCTCACATATTTCAATCAGATCACCTTCGCCCGTCCGTACAAAGCGGCTGGCGTCAGGTCCGTGAGATCCTGACGGAGGGCGCTCACGCTCCCAGCTTGGGGCTCCGATGTCAACGTAACCGCGGCTGTCCATCTGTCGCTCCTGAAACGGTTCCGGCGTCTAACATTGACAACTCCGCAGCGGAGCGAAACAGGAATTTGCCCACGTGTTCGACCCTTGATCGGTATCACGGTTTTCTTGCGCTGTTGCGACCGACATGGCACATGGTTGGGATGACAATCCTCGCGTCCATGAACTCGGTAGTTTGAGGAAAGACTGCGCAGATTAAGTTGACCGAGGGGGAGTATGTTTCATCTCACAATGCGGGTCGCCTGGCATGGTTCGCGCTGGAATGGGCGGGTGTGCTCGGCTCCTTCGTCCAACGCGTTCTGTGTGGCGCTCGATCGTATCCGGGAAGAGAAGGACGACGTTGCGGAAGATGCCCTCGCTGGCAGGGCGTGGCATGAACTGACTCAGGGCGAGCTGCCGCCCTGCAAAGCTGAATCCGGCGCCTTCATGAACGAGACGGAGTGGACACGTCGGTTCAATCACCCCTATGCGACCATCAAGAAGGCGGCGGCGACACACGGACACTTGGAGCCAACAGATGTGAAGGTGCCGCCCTTCGCAACATTCGCGGTCCCGTTCGGCTGGATGTTGCGGAGTGAGCAAGCCGCCATCGACGCAAAGCTGCCTAGCCCGTTGCCATCTGACGAGGAGTCGCCGTTCGCGAGCCCCTGGGTGTTTGGCCGCGCCCGACAGACGGCGATAGTTGACCATGTATTCAATCACCTTACCCCCGAACGCTCGCTCGTCTTCTTTTATTGTAAGGAGGGCCAGCCACTCGGCGACGCAGTGCCACGTCTGGTTGTCGGTGTCGGTCGCATCCAATCTATCGCCCCGGTGAAGTACTACGACGCCCCTGCGGGCAAGAGCGCTTATCCGATGTGGGATCGTCTTCTCCGACACTCGATCCGGCCGGACGGCTTCGACGGGTTCCTGCTGCCATATCACGACTATCTCGAGCCAACCGGCGACACGGCCGAGGACGCCCGTCGAGCTGAGCTTCTTGCAGAGATCGCCGTCCCAGCCGATCCGGCCCACATGCGGGTTTTTTCTTATGCCGCAGAGTTGGCTCCTGCGGATATTGCGCTTTCAACGCTGATCCGATGCCTAGAGTCAGTGCGGAAGATCCGCTCCCATGGGATCGCTGCGGGACCATGGGAGCGTCGTGAGGAATGGCTCAACACGCAGATTGGCCTAGCTTGGAAGGATCGGGGCGCGTTCCCAGGGCTCGGTTCGGCCCTGGAGGCGTTGGGCATGCGACTGGGCACGGCGCTCACACTCGAACTGCTCGCGTCGGGCGCGGTCGGGAGGGATGAGGACCCCTGGCCTCACATTGATGCTTTGCTGCGTGGCCAGACGAGGCCGCCGCAGCCCACCTATGACGCTGATCTCAAGGCGGTACGCGACACCTGGCTCAACTTGGCGGACGAGCGTCGAGCGCTCCTGAAGCTGCTCTCGCGTTTCGCGCTCACCCCGGCCCAAGCGAGCCGCTGGTTTGATCCCACCAAGCGCGCAGCGGCCTGCACGGCTCTCACTACCGACGCCGAAATCATCGAAAACCCCTATCGGATCAGCGAGGTCGACCTCGGCGACGCGAAAGAGTCGGCGGTCTCGGTTGGAACGATCGACCGCGGCCTCCTGCCGGACGCGACCATCGCCGCCTTACACCCGGTGCCCAGTCCATCACTTGTTCAGTCCGCAGCGGACCCGCGCCGCCTACGTGCTGCGCTTGTTAGTGTGCTGCGCCGCGCGTCGGAAAACGGTGACTCGTTACTCAGCGTTACCGAAGCTGTGGAAAAAGTGGCCGCGCTCCAGCTAGCCCATCCCTGTCTGATCGGGGTTGATTGGCCAGCCACTAACGCGGCGGCACTTACTGGTGTTGTCGAACTCATCGACCTGCCCGCGCCGCAGGGTCAGCACACCGGGATCTCCGCGCTGCAACTCACCGAACTGAAGTTGCGTGAGGAACGGCTTCGGAGCGTCCTGTCGAAACGGGCAGGCAAGGCGGCCCCTGAGGTTTCTTCCGATTGGAAGAAGCTTCTGGTGGAAGCGATCGAGGCGGCAGGGGGGGCGTATGATCCAAACAACGCCCGTCACGTCCTCGCCATCGACGAACAGGCTGCCGCACTCGCGCGTGTGACCTCCCGGCGCCTGACTGCGCTTGTTGGGCGCGCCGGCACCGGCAAGACGTCGGTGATGGGAGCGCTCTTGCTGAACTCGGCGCTCGCTCGCGACGGCATCCTGCTACTTGCACCAACAGGCAAGGCGCGGGTCCGGCTAGGGAAGGCCGCCAATGCCGAAGCGATGACGGTTGCTCAGTTCTTGAATGAACTCGGAAGATACGACGGCGTCCGTCAGCGTCCACGGTTCCAAGGTAGGGAGAAGTACCGCAAAGAGAAGACAGTCGTCATTGACGAATGTTCGATGCTCACAATGGATGACCTTGCGGCGGTGCTCGAAGCGCTCGACCTCGCACATGTTCAACGGCTGATCTTGGTCGGCGACCCGAACCAGCTGCCGCCCATCGGTGTCGGACGTCCATTTGCCGACCTGACGTCATATCTACAGACTACGGAGGCGCAGAGCGACGCCGGCCTGCCGCTCGATGAGGCGCTGGCAAGGCTGTCGGTCGAGGTCCGCGCTGTTGCAGGCGCAGAACAAGCGTCGGACACGCTCCGGCTCGCATCCTGGTTTACAAGGGAGACTCAACCCGTCGATGCCGATCGAGTGCTCAGCGATTTGGAAACGGGGCGGCCCTTCAACGACCTCGACCTCTTTTTCTGGACAACGCCCGACGAGTTGCGGAGCCGTCTTAGCGAAGCATTTCAGAAGCATCTTGGACTTACGCAAGCGGGTGATGTTTCCGGTTTCAATGCCTCGCTCGGCATCGACGAGCGCGGCTGGGTCTCTTTCGACCTGCCCGGCGGCTCCGAACATTGGCAGATCCTCTCACCGGTCCGCATGCATCCACATGGGGTGCGCGACCTCAACCGCTGGACCCAACGTCGCTATCGTGCGCGCGAGCTGAAGGCGGCGACTGACCCATGGGTGGTAAGCCTCGGTGATGAGAACATCGTCATTCGTGACAAGGTTATCCAGGCTTCGAACCAATGGCGTAATGCCTTTGACGGGCAGCAGTCGGGTGACCATTATGTCGCCAATGGGGAGGTCGGGCTCGTCGGCAGCGGAAAGTCCCCTTGGCTGAACGTGATCTTTGCAGGCCGTCCCAACCTTCGGTTTGGCTACAGCGGCCGCGACTTTCCGGGCGGATCAGGGCCGCTGGAGCTCGCCTACGCAATCACTGTACACAAATCGCAGGGCAGCGAGTTCCAGAAGGTGTTCGTCGTGCTGCCCAAGAACTGCCGGCCGCTTTCGCGCGAGTTGCTCTACACGGCACTCACCCGTTCGCGCCGCCAGCTCGTCTTGCTCATCGAGGGCGATAATCCTTCGGTCCTCTTCGACTACACTCGTCCTGAGAGGTCGGAGACCGCGCGACGAAACACAAACTTGTTCCAGGGCGTCCTCCGACGAGTCGAGTCCGAGGTTCCATATGCCGAGAACCTGATACATCGAACCGAGAAGGGTCACTTGGTTCGGAGCAAATCGGAGCTTGTGATCGCCAATATGCTGTTTCAATCCGGCGTCGAGTACGAATACGAGCGCGTGCTCGACGGAGAGGTCGAGCCTGGCCGTCTTCGCCCGGATTTCTCATTCGTCACGGCTGACGGCGATCTGATCCTTTGGGAGCACCTCGGCATGATGGCTCGCGAGGACTACCGAAAGGGTTGGCAATGGAAGAAGGCGTGGTACGAAGCCAACGGCTTCAGCGTGGGTCGAACGCTCTTCACGTCGCAAGACGATGATCGCGGCGGGTTGGATTCCGCAAGCATTCGGTCAAACGTCAACGCGATCAAAACATTGCTGGATTGACCTGCGGCCGAAGCTGAAGCACGCTGTTCTTGCTGTAAGCCTAGGGGCTGCAGGTATACTCCGGTCAGCACCGCCCCCTGTCCAAGGGAGCGGCGCGATCATCTCCTCGCGGATTCATGCCGGCACCTACTGCCTCCCAGACCCCCTTCTTCCGAAACCCGTGCCCCCTTCTCTCTGCGCCCTCTCATACAGCGCCCGCTCCGCCGCGCTGATGCTGCCCTCGGCCCGCGCCACCTCTGCCCAGACCGAGATCGGATAGCGCCCCTCGAAGTGCAGGTCCCGCTCGATGCCCCTGCCGAAGGGCAGCCTCATCGCCGCCATCTCGCTCAGCGACCAGGAACCGAGCTCCGGGTAGCCGAGATCGGCGAGGCCGAAGAGGATGTCGCCGTCCTCATCGAGCTCGGTGGCCAGCCAGGTGCCTTGGCCGAACGGATTGAAGAACTTCACGACGGGGATGTGATCGGCGTCCGGTATCCGACCATTGGCAAGAAGACGGGCGCGCTGGCTTTGGGTCAGGAGGATCATGCCGCAGCCCTCCCCTGTTCGGTCGCCCCGGCCGCCACAGGCTCCGGCAGATGGGCCAGCAGCCAGTCCGCGGCCTTGCTCGCCTGCGAGGCGGCACGCACGATGGCGCGGTTGTCCTCGCGCAGCACCTCGAGCCAGGAGCCGATGTAATCGGCATGGCGCACGGTGGGCACGATCCCCAGCGAGGCGCAGCAGAAGGCCGCGTTCATCTCGGCCACCAGTTCCTCGAAGGCATAGGCCTTGGTCCCGAAACTCCCCGAGAAGTCCCGGCCCAGCCGCGAGGCATGGCCCGTGGCATGGCCGAGCTCATGCAGAGCCGTCCGATGCCAGTTGATCGGCTCGAAATAGGCCTGCGGAGGGGGAACCTGGACATAATCCAGCGCCGGAACATAGAAGGCCCGATCGCCCCCGATCCGGAAGTCGATGCCGGTGGCGCGGATCAACGCCTCGACCTGCGGCTCGATCATTCCCGGGGGCGGCGGGGGTGCTGCGACTGTGATCTCCTCCGGCAGGCCCTCGCATTGGGCGGCGTTGAAGACGGTGAAGCGCTTGAGAAAGGGGATCTGACCGGGCGTATCGCCGGTTTCCCGGGCGCGGCGCTTTTCGTCCTCGGGGGTGAAGCGGTCGGCATAGACGACGGTGGTGCCGCGCTCGCCCTTGCGGACATTGCCGCCGAGCGCCAACGCTTGGCGGAAGGTCAGCCAGGCTTGCGTCGGATAGCCCTGCTGGACCACGGCGCCCCAGAGGATCAGGATATTGATCCCGGAATACGGACGCTGGGTGGCCGCGTTGCGCGGCAGGGTGAGCGGGGCCTTGGCCGAGGCCGTACCCCAGGGCTGGACCCAGGGCAGCCGCCCCGCCTCGAGTTCTGCGATGATCCGGGTGGTGATGTCGTCATAGATGCTGCTTCGGGCGCCGCCGTCGCGGGGCGCGCGGTCCTGTCTGGCCATCAGGGTGATCTCCACGACGGGCGCCGGGGGCCTCTCCCCCGACCCTCAACCCGTCACGGAAATCCCGTCTGCACTCTCCCTCTGAGGGGGCGTTGCGGGGCGCTCCCCGCTCGAAGGGGGTGTGTCGGCAACGCCAGTGCCGACCAGGGGGAAGGCCTTCCCCAGCATCCGGACCTGAATGATCTGACCTCACAATGCCGTGCTATAGACAAACCGCACCGATTGGCGGCCCGGCGGATGTCAACGGGGATTCCTTGTTTGATCAAGAGATGCTAGGCTCAGTGGGCTTCCGACCCGGTGGAGTCTGATTTCGGCTGCTTCTGACGACCGACCCATTTCGGGAGCCAAGCAATTGTCTCCCTTGATCAATTGACCGATCAGGGGGCGAGAACAACCCAACGGGTGCGTAAGGTCACACATGGCGCGGAGCGATCTTCTGGTGTCTTTGATTCGCGCGGGTGCGACCGGCGACAAAGAGATGCTGCGCTCCACCACCGAGGCGATGGTCGCCGAAGAACGTGCAAAGAAGCATTTCATCGTGGCCGACCGCATGCAACGCGCTTTAGCGGCTGTTCCGATCACACCGCCGTCGCTGACAGCAAGCTCCCCTCACCTGGCCGGACCCAACGGTCGTGAGGCAATCCTGGAGATCACGCCGCAGCTTCAGCTGGAGGACCTGCTCCTCCCCCTGCCAGCGCGGGAGAGCGGAAGACAGCTGCTTGAGGAGCATCGCCGGGCGGACGTCCTGCGCGCACATGGCTATGAACCTCGGCACCGCGTCTTGCTTTCAGGGCCTCCTGGCAACGGCAAGACCTCGTTCGCCGAGGCCATGGCAGAGGGACTAGGCCTGCCCTTCTTTGTCGTCAGGTATGACGCCCTGATCGGCAGCTATCTTGGTGAGACGAACGCCAGGCTCCGGAAACTCTTCGACTATGTTCGAACGACCCCGAGCGTATTGTTTTTCGACGAGTTCGACGCCATCGGCAAGGAACGCGGCGATACACATGAAACGGGAGAGATCAAACGGGTTGTCTCCTTCCTGCTCATGCAGCTCGACCAGCTTCCCAGCTATGTCATTGTGGTCGCAGCGACCAACCATGGAGAACTGCTCGACCGCGCGGTCTGGCGTCGTTTCCAGATGCGCCTGTCCTTTCCGGCGCCGAAGAAGACTGATGTCACGGTATTTCTCGACCGGATCATTTCGGGCTGGCCGGACGCCCCCAAATTGCCGCTCAGCCGCCTCGCTGGTAGACTTGGCGATGTCAGCTATGCAGAGGCGCTGGATTTTTGTCAGAATGTCAGGCGGCGACAAATTCTTGGTTTAGGGGAGGTTTCGGTTGATGAGGCATTGCGCGCGGAACTGGATCTTTGGACTTCGCGCGTTACGCCAGAGTTCATAAATGCCGAGCGATCCGACAAAACCCCTCCTGAGACTGACGCCGAGCGCTGATCAGCCTCGCCCAAAGGGCAAGCCGAAATACCCTCCCCCGCCAGCCGCTTTTCCGCGCGACCGTCAGACAGGCACCTTCGGTCCGAAATTCACGCGTCTCGCCGAAATTCTTGCACGCGGCGATGGGGCGCTTGAACTGCGCGCCGACCCTGCAGGGCTCGCTCCGGAACGGCTTTTGGTCTTCGAAGTTCGCGGCTCAATAAGCAGGTTTGCCGAGGCCATCCGCCAGGTTGCCGGGCTTGAACTGGTGGATGAAGAAGAGCTCGAGAGCGACGAGGAAGACAAGCAGCCTGTCGCCTATCTGCTCGTTCCCGACATGGTTGCCCTCCGCAGCCTTGAGTCGCTGTGGCGGCGTTGGCAGGCCGGACAGCTGGTCAGAGGAGAAACACCCTGGGCTACGGTCTTCGAACATCTCAGGGACCTGCGCGCATGGGGGCCAGACGACCGCGTTCAGTCGGCAGACAGGACCTTTCTGTCGATTATTCTTGAGGGCCATCACGATAACGATCTGATCCGACTGGAGATCGAACTCGTCTTCAGGGCCAATGAGGCCTCCGCTCGGCAGAGTGAAGAGGAGACGACACGGGCGCTGATCGCGCGCGGGGGCTTGATTCTGTCGCGCTGCCGTTTGCCCGAGATCTCCTACCATGCCCTGCTTGCGGATATCCCGGCCTGGGCTGTGCGCGAAATCATCGCGCGTCGGATCGAAGGGATTGCCGGCCTCGACAGCGTGATGCACATCCGTCCGCAATCGGAGGCCACGGCTATCGAAATCGGCGATCCTGAAGACATGCCTCAGGCCGCGGACCAGATCGCGGAACTCGGTGAGCCGATCCTCGCCATTCTCGATGGGGTCCCGGTCAGCGCTCATAGGCGGCTGGGGCCCCATATCGACCTCGACGACCCCTTCAATCTTGAGCCGGATGCGCTCGTCGTGACGCGGGCGCATGGAACGGCTATGGCGTCCCTTGTCATTCATGGAGACCTCAACCGCGGCGAAGCACCCCTGCCGCGCAAAATCCATATGATCCCGGTCCTAGGGAACAATGACGCCTTCCCGCCCGACCGGCTCATTGTCGACATGATCTACCTGGCGGTGACCCGACTGCGCGCACAGCGCCCCGGGATCGTGATCGTCAATCTCTCTCTCGGCAATCGCTATAGGCCGTTCCAGAACCACCTTTCGCCTTGGGCCCGCCTTATCGACCGCTTGGCCTATCGCTTCGGCTTGCTCTTTGTGGTGAGTGCCGGAAATCAGGTGTTCCCGTTCGGCATGCCGGGCTATGCCACCAGCCGGGACTATGAGGCTGCAAATGCCGCAAGCCGCGCGAGATCGATGGTTGAAACACTGCACGGCGTCATGGCCGATCGCCGCCTGCTTTCGCCGGCGGAGACCATAAACGGCATAACCGTTGGCGCAGCGAACATCGATGCCGTCGGGCCTGCGGATCGCGCACTGGCGCGAGCCTTGATCGACCCCTTCCCGGCTCACGTCGCGGCGAACCCCTCGAGCAGTCTGGGTCCAGGCTTCGCCAGATCGGTAAAGCCGGACATCCTGATGCCCGGCGCCCGGGAACACATGGCCTGTGTCGGCAATCACCGGCACATAGACGTGCGTCCGGCCATGGCTTCGCGCGGCGCCGGTCTCAAGGTCGCAGCCCCACCGCGGGCAGGTCGTGAAAATCTTGACGGCTATTCTAATGGGACCAGCGCAGCAGCAGCACTGGCATCGCGGACCTGTCACCGCATTCACGACGCCCTTGAAGCGGCCTACGGCGAGGCGTTTCTGCAGATTCCGGCCGTGCAACGTGCAGTGCTGCTGAAGGCCCTTCTGGTCCATCCTGCTCAATGGCCACAGGAGATCGCCGAGGTCATCAAGTCCACGCTCGGTCCTACCGGTCGCGGCCAGGCGTCGAAACAGAAGGACAATATTCGGCGCTTCCTCGGCTACGGCTATGTGGATGCGGATGACGCGCTGGCCTGCGCCGCGGACCGGGCCACGTTCTTTGCCACGGGAGTCCTCGGGCCCGATCGCCTCGCAACAATCGATGTGCCGGTTCCGGTGGCAATCGGCGGCAAGGCAAGACCGCACAGCTTGTCGGCGACCGTGGCTTGGTTTTCCCCGGTCCTGCCCGGTCGCAAGACGTATCGAAGTTCTCGGCTGAAGATCGTCACACCGGCAGAACTCAACGCGCTCGCCGTTTCGCCGGAGCACTGGCACCCGGACGAAAATCAGAGCAATCGCGGGACGGTCAGCTCGCGACGCTGGAGCGGAGCGAATGCACCGGTTGTCACGCCGAACATGACAGTACCATTGGTCATACAACGCGATCCCGATCAGGGCACGGCGGTTGACGAAGCTATCCCTTTTGGCGTGGCGGTGACGATCTGCATGCCAGGTGAGATAGGCATCTACGACGAAGTGCGAGCCCGCGTGGTGCCGCCGGTTCTGGCGCGCCCGTAACGCGAGTTGGTTTCCGAGCCGCCAATCAGCTTGATGCGGAGCGAGGTCAGCAATTCAGCAGATGGTTCTCTCCGGTGATCTCTACCGCCAAGGCTCCGGCTCATAGGCAGCCTTGGCCACCACCTTGCTGGCATCGCCGCGCGACCGGTAGTGGCCGATCATTTCACCGCTGGCGTCGTCATCGACCGCCTGCACGCGGTAGAGGGTCAGGCTCTTGTCGCTGTTGGGCTTGAGCTGGAAGACCCGACCGTTCTTCCGGCAATAGACGAATTTCGAGCCCTTGATCTGGGTCCAGGGACAATCGGCATAGGAGAGGAGCCGCCGCTCCCGCTCCAGCCGCGCCTCTTCCGAACGGCGCTCGTCCTCCGCCCGCTTTTCATCGCGCAGCCGCTGCCATTGAGCGCCGACGTAATCCGACAGCCGCCCGATGATCGCAGGCATCTCCGTGCCCGACTCCTTCTCGGCCTGATAGATGGCCAGGCATTCCGCCTCGAGCTTCGGTTCAGGCTCCCCGAGATACTCCTCCTCGATCATCGATTTCATGCGCTGCTCGAGGTCCGTCATCGTCAGGGCTGGTCCGGGCAGGCTGTTGAGGAAATCGAGCATGTCCTCCTTCGGGATCCAGCACTCGATTGCCACTTCGAGGATCTTGTCGCGCGGCCCTTCCCATTTCTTCCAGGCCGAACTGTCCCGATCGAGCTTCGTGACGATCTCGAGGGCCAGCTTGGCGAGGGACCGCTCCTCCCGCATGTGGCGCAGAGAGGGGCTGCGCACATACTCGGCCAGAAGGCTGTAAACGACCTGGGTTCGCTGAGACATGAACATGCTTGGCACCACCCGTCGACGGCGCGACGTCAATGAAATTGACCTGATGGCATCATATTTTGCGTCATTCGGGATAAACGATCAAGAACTGCGCCAAGTCGCCCGCGATGGCGCAAAATCACTGCCCCAATCCCGCGAAATCCGCACTCGGGGCGCGTTCGGCCAGCACGAGACCATCGCGAACACATACCGGGCGGAGATTTTCGACGCAGCGCCCCCGGTCTTTACCATATGCTGGGGCACGCCAGGCTACGCTGGTCTGCGACCGACGCACCGAACACCGGCCAAACGGCGCCGGACCTACACCGCTGAATCTCTTTGCATATCCGGATCGCCGCCCTGATGCTCGCAAGCATGACCTTGCGAGACCCATCAAAAACAGGCACCTTTTCTCCGAGCGACCGCGAAGCGCTGCTCGAAGCCCTGCTGTTGGAGGGGCCAGAGCTCACGTTCACGCCGCGCGGCTCGCCCGACCCGCGGCTCAAGCGTCTGGTGGCGATCCTGGCACGGCAGGCCGCTCGGGAATGTTACGAAGAGGAAGTCAGGCTGGCCCGGGATAGGCGGACGACCGCGCCCCGCGCCTGAAGGGAGCGCTTGCATGAAGGTCGCGATCTACGCCCGCTATTCGTCCGACAACCAGCGCGACGCGTCCATCGCCGACCAGTTCCGCTTGTGCCGCCTGCATGCCGAGAAGCAGAGCTGGCGCGTGATCGAGGAATACAGCGACCACGCGATCTCGGGCGCCTCGATGATTCGCCCCGGCATTCAGGCGCTGATGGCCGACGCCATGCGAGGGCGCTTCGACCTGATCCTTGCCGAGGCCATGGACCGCATCTCGCGCGATCAGGAGGACATCGCCGGGATCTTCAAGCGCATGTCCTATGCCGACGTGAAGATCGTCACCCTGTCGGAGGGCGAGGTGACGCATCTGCATGTCGGGCTCAAGGGCACGATGAACGCCATCTTCCTGAAGGATCTGGCGGACAAGACGCGGCGCGGTCAACGCGGTCGGGTCGAGGCCGGCAAGTCGGGCGGCGGCAACGCCTATGGATACGACGTCGTCAAGAAGCTGGACGCCCGGGGCGAGCCGATCCGGGGCGACCGCTCGATCAATCCCCAACAAGCCGAGGTCGTGCGCCGCATCTTCCGCGACTATGCTGCAGGCCAATCCGCCAAGGCCATCGCCTTCGCCCTGAACAAGGAGGGCATCCCTGCCCCGACGGGCGGTGACTGGGGCTTCAGCACGATCAACGGGAACCCGAAGCGCGGCAACGGGATCCTGAACAACGAGATGTATATCGGCAAGATCGTCTGGAACCGTCAGCGGTTCATCAAGGATCCGGACACCGGCAAGCGCCAGGCACGGCCGAACCCGGAATCCGAGTGGGTCACCCAGGAGGTCCCGGAGCTGCGCATCCTCGACGACGATCTCTGGGCGGCGGTGAAGGCGCGCCAGGACCGGCACAAGATCGCGCCCGACGCCAAGGGGCGCCCGGACCTGCCCAAGGTCCACACCCGTCGGCGCCCCAAGTACCTCTTCTCGGGGCTGACCAGGTGTTCCTGCTGTGGCGGTGGCTTCTCGCAGATTTCAGCCACGCTCATTGGCTGCTCGACGGCGCGCAACAAGGGCACCTGCGACAACCGCCTCAACATTCGCCGGGATGAACTGGAGGCCCGTGTGCTCACGGCCCTGCGCACGAAGCTCGTCGATCCCGAACTCTTCGCGCACTTCTGCGAGGTGTTCACACAGGAGATGAACCGACTGCGGATGGAGGCGAGGTCAGGTATCGGGTCAGCCGAGGCTGAGATCGCGAAGATCGATCGGGAATTGGCAAGGCTTATAACCGCAATCAAAGCCGGTGGCCCGATTGAAGCAGTGGTCGAAGACATGAAGCGCCTCGAGCACAGGAAATCGGAACTCAGGAGTTTTCTGGCTGAAGCAGACGAACCACCGCCGATGCTGCACCCGAGCATGGCCCTGCAGTATCGCAAGCGAGTTCAGCAACTCTACGATGCGCTTCAGGGGGACGACGATGCGAGGCGGGTCGAGGCCGCGGAAACCCTGCGGACGCTCGTGGACCAGATCATCTTGACGCCTGCGGGGGACCGGCTGGAGATCGACGTTCAGGGCGATCTTGCTGGAATCCTTGCGATTTCTGCACAAAGCAAAAACCCCGCAGCGTTGGCTACGGGGGCGCAAGTAAAGATGGTTGCGGGGGTAGGATTTGAACCTACGACCTTCAGGTTATGAGCCGTGTCGAACGAACCATGAACAATCGCGCAGGATCGCGATTTGTTGCGCGGTTTCCGCCAGTTGTGAACCGGGTCCGCGAGAGCGGCCTGCGCGCGGATTGTCAGTATTGCGCAGCGGTTTTCCCCCTCGTGCTTCCACCATGCTTCCATTGAGTGGCTGAATGGTTTTCCGGTAGCACGGCCATCATCCGTCAATCCGCGACCAGAAGCCGGTCTTCTTGCCATGCTCCGCCTTCAGGCGCGCGGCATAGGCGTGATGCGGCTCGACCGGTCCGAAGTCCTCGATCCGTCCGGCGAGATCGGCACAGGTCGCCAGGTGCTGGGCGGCATAGCCATACCGCTTCTGCCTCCCCTCGGTCAGCGTGAAATCGATCATCGCCCGCAGCGCCACCGTCGCCGCCAGCGGATGCTTCTCCGCCAGTGTCTCGGCCGCCGGGGCGAGGAACTCGTAGTGATCGCCGTCGACCTCGTCCTGCCGATCGATCAGCAATCGCGCCGCGTGTACAAGCGATGGCCAGTTCAGAAAGAAGGCCAGGGCTGCAAGCAGGTCGGGATGGGCCGCGGCATGCGCCATCGCGCGTTCCTCGGCCTCGATGTCGTCGAAATCCGGCAGACGCTTCAGATAGGCCCGCAGGTGCTCCCCCGACAGGTCGCGCTCGAAACATGCCCAGCGGAATGCTTGCGCCTCATCCTTCCGGTCAAGCGCCTCCAGCACGGCAAGACGCGCGTCCTGCCACTCGGGCGGGATCCAGCGCGCATGGTCCACCTCGGCCCGTTCGATGAAGCCAAGCGCGTCCCCTGCCCTGCCAGCCGCCAGCAAGCGCTGCGCGATCTCGGCCGCGATCTTCGGTACCTTGCGGCTCTTTGGGTCGTACTGCGCGATGAAGCCATCGACGTCGCCCTGAACGTCGGCGATGTCCTTCAGCGCCATTTCGACCGTGCTCTGCCGCGCGCGTTCTTCCATCTCGTGGGCGTAGCGCGTGCCGCCGCTGCCCCAGCCGACGGCCTGCCATTCGCTCTTTGGCGGCACCGGCACGGGCGTGCGCCCAAGTTCCTCGACCAGCGTTTTCAGATGTGCAACGCCGTCGGCGCCAAGCGCCGGGGCGATGATCGCGATCAGACCGTCATACTGACCAAAGCCGTTGTCCTGCAACGCATCGAGAACCTGCCGGGCCAGTACCTCCGGCGCCACATCAGCCGCCTTGGCCACCTCGCCCAGATCGGCGCAGGCCTGGTGGAAGATGTCGATGACAGTGCCGCTGCTGTCGTCGCAGCGTTCGAACACCGGGGTGGCCAGTCCCATGAACCGCCACAAGAGCGCCAGCGCCTCACCCGGATCATGCGGGGCGATCTGTTCCATGATGGCGCTGCGCTGCGTCTGAAGATCCTTCACCAGCGGCTTGCGGTTCTGCCAGTTCACGAAGGTCCGCGCCTTTGCGATGCTGTTCAGCCGCTTGGTGATCTCCCGCGCCGCCTCCCTCGGCCCCTCAGCTCCGGCGAGGGCCAGGCGCAGCTTGCGCTTGGCCGCGGCATCACCGGTGCTGATCTCGATCAGCAGTTGCGCCAGACGCTCAGTGCCCAGCGCCTCCAGGTTCTTTGCGTTGAGGGTGGATTTAGACGCCATCGGGATTCCGTTTCTTTTCGCGGACCATAGCAGCGCGGTCGGAAGACCGGAACCTGCGTTCTGATTCGTGCGGGCCATCGTTTCCGCTCACGACTGCGAAGCAGCCCCTGCGCGAGATTACGCGGATTTTCCTTTTTCTGCGTAATATCAATGTGTTCGTTGACTAGCCGCCGGCATTGCGCACTGTGGAAGCCAGAGAACCCGGAAGCCACTCCCATGCCCAAACTCACAAAGCGCATCGTCGACGCCGCAGAAGCCCAATCCGCCGAATACTTCGTCTGGGACAGCGACATCCCCGGCTTCGGACTTCGGGTTCTGCCAAGCGGGCGCAAAGGCTACGTCGTGCAATACCGTGCCGGGCGCCGTTCTCGGCGGATCAGCCTTGGGCCAAGCACCGTGCTGACCTGCGAACAGGCACGCACCCGGGCCATCACCATTGTCGCCGCTGCGCGCAATGGACAGGACCCTGCGGCCGAACGTGACGCAGGGCGGAAGGCGATCACGATCACGGAACTGGCCGAGCGGTTCGACAAGGAACACATCGCCATCCGCGTGAAGGCCAGCACCGGCAAGGAATATCGCCGGAACCTGCAGCGATTCATCCTGCCCGCCCTCGGGCAGTTGACGGTCACGGGGGTTACGCGGGCGGATATCGCGAAGTTCCACCATGATCTGCGCCACATCCCCTATCAGGCCAATCGCTGTCTCGAGGTGATCTCGAAGATGTTCAGCCTGTCGGAAATGTGGGGCCTGCGTCCGGACGGGACCAACCCGCGCAAGCACATCCGGAAATACCCCGAGGAGAAGCGCGAACGGTTCCTGAGCGCGGCCGAGCTGCGCCGGATCGGCGAGGTGCTGCGCGAAATGGAATCGGAAGGGGTGGAACTGCCCTCGGCCATCCTCGCCGCCCGCCTGCTGATCCTGACCGGATGCCGCCTGAACGAGATCATGACCCTAAAGTGGTCCTACGTCGATCTCGACATCCCTGCCCTGCGCCTGCCAGATTCCAAGACAGGGGCGAAGGTCGTGCACGTCGGACAGCCAGTGGTGGACCTGCTGCGTGACGCCCAGCGCATTGACGGCAACCCGTGGTTGATCACCGGCACCCTGCCCGGCAAGCCCCTGAGTGATCTGCAACCCTTCTGGCAGCGCGTCCGCGCCCGTGCCGGGGTCAAGGACGTCCGCATCCACGACCTGCGCCACACCTTCGCGTCGACCGCCGTGGCGTCGGGTCAGGGCCTGCCGATGATCGGCAAGCTCCTTGGCCACACGCAGGTCCAGACCACGGCGCGATACGCCCATCTTGCCGCCGAACCCGTGCGAATGGCAGCTGACGTTGTTGCGCAGAACCTGCGGCAATCCTTGGGATAATTGCGCACCATCCCTTCCCTTTTCGATTGATCCACAAGCATCGCGCGGCTACGGTCGAGGAAAGCCCAGAAATTGGGCGCGCATAATTTCCATGCGCATCGACCGATGACGGGAGAGCGTGGTGAGCAACGACAGGTCGGAACTTCGTTGGGGGGTCGAGCAGAGGCTCGAGTTCATCGAGTTCCGCCTGTTTTGGGAGGGGCATGTGAACCGCAGCGATGTTATGGAGCAGTTCGGGCTGTCGGTGAACCAGGCGTCATCCGACCTGAGCCGCTACATCGGCCTCGCGCCCAACAACATGGACTACGACCGCAGCCTGCGGACCTATGTGCGCCAACCAAGCTTCAAGCCGGTTTTCGACAAGCTCGATGCCGGTCGATACTTGGCCCAGCTGCGGTCGGTCGCTGACGGCATCCTCGATGAGGACGACTGCTGGATCGCGGGACTGCCCGCTTACGATTCCGCCCCCACCCCAGCGCGCGGCGTCGATCCTGCAACCCTTCGGTCCGTGCTCGACGCAATCCGCAGATCCGAAGCGATCGAAGTGCATTATCAGTCCCTTTCCAACCCGGAGCCCCGGTGGCGCTGGATCGCGCCGCACGCAATCGCCTTCGATGGCTTCCGCTGGCATGCCCGCGCCTTCTGCTCCAGTGACGAGGTGTTCAAGGATTTCCTGCTGTCTCGGATCCTTGACATCCGTGGGTCGCGAGCGTCCCACGTTGTGGCCCAAGACGATCAGGATTGGCACACCTTCGCAACTCTGGAAATCGGCCCCCACCCTGCCCTTTCCGAGACGCAGGCCAAGGTGATCTCGCTCGACTACGGCATGATCGGTGGCAAGGCAGAAATCAGGGTTCGACGGGCATTGCTTTACTATGCGCTCCGGCGGCTTGGACTCGACACTGACCCGGACGCTAGGCACCCCCAGGAGCAGCAGATTGTTCTGCTGAACCCTGACGCAGCCTTAGGGGACCACAAGAGGGAATAACTGCACTCAGCCGGATGCAAGAACGACGCCACCAGAAGCCCCACAATACACACAGAAACGAGTTAGCACTTTGAACCAGGCCGCCCACAACAAGCTCATCTCTTTCATCTGGTCCATTGCAGACGACTGCCTTCGTGACGTCTATGTGCGCGGCAAGTATCGGGACGTCATCCTGCCGATGGTCGTCCTGCGCCGCCTCGACACGCTGCTGGAACCCACCAAGGCGGCCGTCCTCGAGGAAGTACGCTTCCAGCGTGAGGAGATGAAGGCGACGGAGCTTGACGATGCCCCGCTGACCGCTGCCTCGGGATACGTGTTCTACAACACCAGCAAGTGGACCCTGAAACAGCTCTACGCCACGGCCACGAACAACCAGCAGATCCTGTTGGCAAACGTCGAGGAATATCTCGGCGGCTTCAGCGACAACGTCAAAGAGATCATCGCCCGCTTCAAGCTGCTCGAGCAGATGCGGCATATGGCGAACAAGCAGGTCCTGCTCGACGTCCTCGAGAAGTTCATCTCGCCCTACATCAACCTGACGCCGCACGACGCCGAAGACCCGGACGGCAACATGATGCCCGGCCTGTCGAACCTCGGCATGGGCTATGTCTTCGAAGAGCTGATCCGCAAGTTCAACGAAGAGAACAACGAGGAAGCCGGGGAGCATTTCACCCCGCGTGAGGTCATCCATCTGATGACCCACCTCATCTTCGACCCGATCAGCGGACAACTGCCGCCGGTGATGACGATCTACGACCCAGCCTGCGGCAGCGGCGGGATGCTGACGGAGGCCCAGAACTACATCAAGGAACCCGAAGGCCCCATCGCGGCCAAGGGCGACGTCTACCTTTATGGCAAGGAAATCAACGACGAGACCTATGCCATCTGCAAATCCGACATGATGATCAAGGGCAACAACCCCGAGAACATCAAGGTCGGCTCGACCCTTGCCACCGACGAATTCTCGGGCAATCGCTTCGACTTCATGTTGTCTAACCCGCCCTACGGCAAAAGCTGGAAGAGCGACCTGAAGCACATCAAGGACGGCAACGACGTCATCGACCCGCGCTTCCAGGTCGAACTGTCCGATTATTGGGGGAAGACGGAAACCGTCGATGCCACGCCCCGCTCCAGCGACGGCCAGCTTCTGTTCCTGATGGAAATGGTGGGCAAGATGAAGCCCATCGCCAATAGCGCCATCGGCTCGCGCATCGCCTCCGTCCACAACGGGTCCAGCCTGTTCACCGGCGACGCGGGCAGCGGCGAGTCCAACATCCGCCGCTTCATCATCGAAAACGACATGCTGGACACCATCATCCAGCTGCCGAACAACCTGTTCTACAACACCGGCATCACCACCTACATCTGGCTTCTGACCAACGCCAAGCCCGAGGGGCGGCGCGGCCGGGTGCAGTTGATCGACGCCAACCTGATGTTCCGCAAGCTGCGCAAGAACCTTGGCGACAAGAACTGCGAATTCGCCCCGGAGCATATCGACGATATCATCGCCGCCTACATGGCCTTTCAGCCGGTCGAACGGCAGCTTGATGCCAACGGCGATCCCACCGGCATCGCGGTGCAGATCTTCGATAACACCGATTTCGGCTATCACAAGGTCACCATCGAACGCCCCGACCGCCGCCGCGCGCAGTTCAGCGCCGAACGGCTGGAACCCCTGCGCTTTGACAAATCCCTGCGCGAACCGATGGAGCATCTGTGGGCCGAACATGGCGACAAGGTCTATGAACCCGGCTTCTTGAAGGCCCAAGCCAAGGCGATCCAGGCCTGGTGCGAGGAGCAGGAGATCGCGCTGAACGCCAAGCAGCGTGGCAAACTGGTCGACACCTCACTCTGGCTTCGCCAGCGCGATCTGATCGGGGTCGGCCATCAGCTGATGCAGGCCGTGGGCACCGAGGAGACGGCAGATTTCAGCGCCTTCCGCGATAATGTGGGCCAAGTGCTGAAGGCCCGCAAGATCAAGCTGACCGCCTCTGAGAAGAACGCGATCCTGAACGCCGTCAGCTGGTATGCCGATGATGCGGAAAAGGTGATCGACAGCATCCAGCGCTATTCCAAGGCAGAGCTGGAGGCGGCCGCGGCGCGGCTGGGCTGCGGCATCGACGAGTTGGGCGACTTCGGTCTTTATGCCCAACCGGATGGCTGTTACCTGACCTACGAATCCAGCACCGACCTGCGCGATAGCGAGGCGGTGCCGCTGAAGGACAGCATCCACCGCTATTTCAAGGCCGAGGTGAAGCCGCATGTGGCCGAGGCCTGGATCAACCTCGACACGGTCAAGATCGGCTACGAGATCAGCTTCAACAAGTATTTCTACCGCCACAAGCCACTGCGCAGCCTGGATGACGTGACGCGGGACATTCTGGCGCTGGAGCAAAAGGCGGATGGCCTGATCGCCGATATCCTGGGGGTGAAGCCTGCCGATCTGTCGGAGGCGGTGTGATGACGCTTGCCGCCTGGCCGACCTATGACAGCTACAAGGACAGCGGCGTTGAGTGGCTTGGCGATGTGCCGAGCTCTTGGGCGCTGACGCGCCTTGGCGGCTTGTTTGATGAAAGAAAATCCAAAGTATCTGACAAAGACT
The DNA here is from genome assembly GCF_001856665.1 of Rhodobacter xanthinilyticus. NCBI lineage: Bacteria > Pseudomonadati > Pseudomonadota > Alphaproteobacteria > Rhodobacterales > Rhodobacter > Rhodobacter xanthinilyticus. Next base: position 3,259,757 of record NZ_CP017781.1, read on the forward strand.
TCGAGGCCCTGTCTGTCACCAAGAACGGCATTCTTCCGCAGTTGGAGAATGCAGCAAAGACGAACGATGGAGACAACCGAAAGCTCGTGAATGCAGGGGATTTCGTGATCAACAGCCGATCAGACCGCAAAGGTTCAAGCGGTGTGTCCCCGCTAGACGGCTCAGTTTCGTTGATCAATATCGTTTTGAAACCCAAGGGCATATTGCCGGAGTTCTGCAACCATATTCTCAAGTCACACGCATTCGTGGAAGAGTATTACCGGATGGGCCACGGGATCGTTGCAGACCTTTGGACGACCAGATACGACGAGATGCGCGCCATCATCATGGCGTTGCCTTCACCCGAGGAACAACGCGCCATCGCGGCGTTTCTGGATGAGAAATGCGCCAAGGTGGACGAGGCGGTGCGGATCAAGGAAGAGCAGATCGCGCTGTTGCGCGAGCGGCGGCAGATCCTGATCCAACAGGCCGTCACCCGCGGCCTGAACCCCGCCGCCCCGATGAAAGACAGCGGCATCGACTGGATCGGCCAAATCCCCGAGCATTGGGAGGTACGGCGAAGCAAGTATGTCTTCACTCAGCGCAAGGAACTTGCGCGGAAGGACGACGTCCAGCTTTCGGCAACGCAATCCTACGGTGTGATCCCGCAGGATGAGTTTGAGGAGCTCGTTGGGCGCCGCGTGGTCAAGATCCAAACCAATCTCGAAAAGCGGAAGCATGTCGAACTCGATGATTTCGTTATCAGCATGCGCAGCTTTCAGGGTGGGTTGGAGCGGGCATTTGCGACAGGCTGTATTCGATCATCCTACGTGATCCTGCAGCCGCTGCAGCCTGTTAACGCGGATTTCTTCGGCTATCTGTTCAAGAGCCCGCGATACATCAAGGCACTGCAGGTCACCGGAAGCTTCATTCGGGATGGGCAAGACCTGAACTTCGACAACTTCTCGAAAGTGGACCTTTTCCTTCCGCCACTCAATGAACAGGCAGAAATCGCAGCCCATATTCGGGCTGGCTGCGAGAGGATCGATAATGGCATTGCCATCAAGGAAGACCAGATCGCCGCGCTCAAGGAATACAAGACCAGCCTGATCAACGCGGCGGTCACGGGCAAGATCAAGGTGGCGTAGGGGGGGATCATGGTCAGCAACACCAAGGAAGTGGCACTGGAACAGGCGATCCAGCGGCACCTGACGGGCCTGACGACCGAAGAGCTGGCCGGCCAACCCGCGCCGGAGGGTCACGGCCCCTTCCGTCTTGGCCTGCCCGCCGATTTCGACGCCGAATACGCGCTCGACACCCGGCTGTTCTGGGAGTTTCTGGAAACCACCCAAGGCAAAGAGCTGGCCAAGCTGAAGGCCCGCAATCCCGGCGACTGGCAGCGCAAAGTCCTTGAACGCTTCGACCGTCTGATCAAGAAGAACGGCGTGCTGCATCTGCTGAAAAAGGGCCTCGCCGTCGATGACGCCTTCTTCGCGCTGATGTACCCCGCGCCGCTGGCCAGTTCCGCCGCCAAGGTCCACGAAAACTTCGCCGCCAATATCTTCAGCGTGACCCGGCAAGTCCGCTATTCGCAGACCAACCCGGGCGAAGAGATCGACATGGTCCTCTTCCTCAACGGGTTGCCGCTGATCACCATCGAGTTGAAGAACGCCTGGACCGGCCAGACCGCCCGCTATCACGGCCAAAAGCAGTATCGCGACGGCCGCGACGCCACCCAGCCCCTGCTGCAGTTCGGCCGCGCGCTGGTGCATATGGCCGTGGACACCGACGAGGTGTTCATGACCACGAAACTGGCCGGGCCTGCGACATTCTTCCTGCCCTTCAACAAGGGCCATGAACAGGGCGAAGGCAACCCGCCCAACCCGAAGGGCCACAAGACCGCCTATCTGTGGGAAGAGGTTTTCACCAAGGAAAGCCTTGCGGGCATCATCCAGCATTTCGTGCTGCTGGAGGGCAAGGCGACTGACCCGCTGGCCAAGAAGTCGATGATCTTTCCGCGCTATCACCAGTTGGAGGTGGTGCGCCGCCTGCTGACCCATGCGGCAACGACCGGCGTGGGGCACAGCTACCTGATCCAGCACTCGGCGGGTTCGGGCAAGTCGAACTCGATCACCTGGACCGCCTATCAGCTGATCGAGACCTATCCAGCCAAGGTGGGCATTCCGGGCGCCAAGGGGCTGGACCAGCCGCTGTTCGACAGCGTGATCGTGGTGACCGACCGGCGGCTTCTGGACAAGCAGCTGCGCGAGAACATCAAGGATTTCTCCGAGGTCAAGAACATCGTCGCCCCGGCGCTGCGGTCGGCAGATCTGAAATCGGCGCTGGAGAACGGCAAGAAGATCATCATCACCACGATCCAGAAGTTCCCTTTCATCATCGAGGGGATCGCCGACCTGAGCGACAAGCGGTTCGCGGTGATCATCGACGAGGCCCACAGCGGCCAAAGCGGCAGCGCGCATGACAACATGAACCGCGCGATGGGTGCGGGCGATCAGGACCCGGACGAGGATGACCCGCAGGACCGGATCCTCGCAGCGATGCAGTCGCGCAAGATGCGCGGCAACGCCTCGTATTTCGCCTTCACGGCCACGCCCAAGAACACGACGCTGGAAAAGTTCGGCGAGCGCCAGCCCGACGGCAGTTTTAAGCCCTTCCACCTCTACAGCATGAAGCAGGCCATCGAGGAAGGCTTCATCCTCAACGTTTTGGCGAATTACACGACCTACAAGAGCTATTACGAGATCCAGAAGTCGATTGCCGACAACCCCCTGTTCGACACGAAGAAGGCCCAGAAGAAGCTGCGCGCCTATGTCGAGCGGAGCCAGCAGACGATCAACACCAAGGCCGAGATCATGCTCGACCATTTCATCGAGCACGTGGTGACGCCGAAAAAGCTGCGCGGCAAGGCCAAGGGGATGATCGTCACCCAAAACATCGAGGCGGCCATTCGCTACTACAAGGCGGTGACCAAGCTGCTCGCGGACCGGGGAAACCCGTTCAAGGCGCTGATCGCATTCTCGGGCGAGAAGGTCGTGGACGGGGTGACCTACACCGAAGCCGAGATGAACGGCTTTCCCGAAGCCGACACGCGGGACCGGTTCGACGAGGACGACTACCGGCTGTTGGTGGTGGCCAACAAGTATCTGACCGGTTTCGACCAGCCGAAACTGACCACGATGTATGTGGACAAGAAGCTGCAGTACGTCCTCGCTGTGCAGGCGCTGTCACGGCTGAACCGTTCGGCACCGAAACTCGGCAAACGGACCGAGGACCTGTTCATCCTGGACTTCTTCAACGACGTGACCGACATCAAGGCGGCCTTCGACCCCTTCTACACTGTCACCACCCTTTCATCCGCAACGGATGTGAATGTCCTTCACGAGCTGAAGGGATCGCTTGACCAGGTCGGCGTATACGAATGGCAGGAGGTCGAAGAGTTCGTCACGCGCTACTTCGCGGGTGAGGATGCTCAGACGCTCAGCCCGTTGATCGACGTGGCGGCCGATCGGTTCAACCAGCAACTGGAACTAGCCGAGAAGGACAAGATCGACTTCAAGATCAAGGCGCGGCAGTTCGTCAAGATCTATGGCCAGATGGCGTCGATCATGCCGTTCGAGGTTCTGGAATGGGAGAAGCTCTTCTGGTTCCTGAAGTTCCTGGTACCAAAGCTGAAGATCAAGGATCCGGACCAGGACATGCTGGACGAGTTGCTGGAGGCCGTCGACCTATCCTCTTATGGTCTGGAGCGGACCAAACTGAACCACACGATCGGTCTCGACGCATCCCCAACCGAACTCGAACCCCAGAACCCCAACCCGCGGGGCTACCGCGATGGTGAACCCGAGAAAGACCCCCTCGACGAGATCATCCGGTCCTTCAACGAACGATGGTTTCAGGGGTGGAGCGCCACACCGGAAGAACAACGGGTGAAGTTCATCAATGTCGTGAACAGCATCCGGTCGCACCCCGACTACCGCGATAAGTATGAGGCGAATTCTGATCCGTTCAACCGCAGTCTAGCATTTGAAAAGATTCTACATGAAGTCATGCTGAAACGCCGGAAGGAAGAGCTGGAACTATACAAGCTTTTTGCCTCGGATCCGGCATTCAAGTCAGCATGGACACAAAGCATCGCTACCGTCCTCGACGGGGCATAAGAGCATTGGATGAAGGATAGCGCGTTTGCGCCCCAATACGACGGGATAAGGACGAAGAAGAATGTGGTCAAACGTGGTGAAAATAGGAGACGCGACGAGAGATTTTGTTCTCGCAATTGCTGGTCTGCTAGTTGAAAAATATACGCCTGGTCTCGTCGCCCTCGCCCTCTTTTTGGGGCTGATGGTGGAAACGGCGGTGCAAAATTAGGCCACGGTAGCGGCGGGATCGTCTCGCTGCGGGCGGAGTAAAATCCTGCCACTTTTCCCTTCTTGCGGCAGCAGGGAGGGTGGGGAGATTTATACCGTGGAACTTTACAAGAAGGTTCGCTTGGCGTGTGCCGAGGGCATGAGCGCGCGGGCGGCGGCGAAGCATTTCAACATTTCGCGCGGGACGGTTGAGAAGATGTTGGCCTTCTCGGTGCCGCCTGGCTACCGGCGGGACAAGCCGATCAGGCGGCCGAAGCTGGACGGGTTCACCGAGTTCATTGACGCCTGGCTTGAAGCCGACAAGGCGGTGCATCGCAAGCAGCGTCATACGGCCAAGCGGATATGGGAACGGCTTCAGGCCGAGCATGGCTTCACCGGCGGCTATACGATCGTCAAGGATTACGTGCGTGAGCGTGAGCGGCGGACACGGGAGATGTTCGTGCCACTGGCCCATCCGCCGGGCCATGCTCAGGCCGATTTTGGCGAAGCGGTCGTCGTCATCGCCGGTGTCGAGCAGAAGGCGCATTTCTTTGTCATCGACCTGCCGCACAGCGATGCCTATTTCGTCCGGGCCTATCCGGCGGCGACGGCGGAGGCCTGGATAGACGGGCATGTCCGCGCCTTTGCCTTCTTCGGCGGGGTGCCGCAGTCGGTGCTCTACGATAACGACCGCTGCCTGGTCTCGAAGATCCAGCCAGATGGCACGCGCATCCGCGCCACGCTGTTCAGCGGCTTGCAGTCGCATTACCTGTTTCGGGATCGCTATGGTCGGCCCGGGAAGGGGAACGACAAGGGCGCTGTCGAGGGGATGGTCGGCTACGCCCGCCGCAACCACATGGTGCCGATCCCCCACTTTGCCAGTTGGGACGCCTTCAACGCCGACCTTGAAGGGCAGTGCTGCGCACGCCTCACGCGCATTCTTCGGGGTCACAAGGAGACGATCGGCGAGAGGCTGCAGCGCGATCTGGCGGCGATGCGCCCATTGCCTACTGCCCCGTTCGACGCCTGCGACCAAGCGAGCGGCAGGGTCAGCTCGCAGTCGCTCGTGCGCTATGACACCAACGATTACTCGGTCCCGGTCGCCTATGGCCATCAGGATGTCTGGATCCGCGGCTATGTCGATGAGGTCGTGATCGGCTGTCGCGGGGAGGTGATCGCCCGACACCCGCGCTGTTACGATCGCGAGGACATGATCTTCGACCCGGTTCACTACCTCCCGCTGATCGAGCGCAAGATCAATGCCTTGGACCAGGCTGCGCCTCTGGCGGAATGGGACCTGCCCGAAGAGTTCCAGACTTTGCGCCGCCTGATGGAGGCGCGCATGCTCAAGATGGGGCGCCGCGAGTATGTGCAGGTGCTGCGGCTGCTTGAGACCTTTGGCATGGATGACCTGCATGCCGCCGTGAAGAAGGCCCTGAAGCTGGGCGCGGTCGGCTTTGACGCCGTGAAGCACCTCGTGCTTTGCCAGGTCGAGAAGCGCCCCCCAAGGCTTGATCTCGATGTCTACCCCTACCTGCCGCGGGCGAACGTCGAGACGACGCGTGCGGCCAGCTACATGGCCTTGATGTCGGAGGCGGCGGAATGAGCGAGGCTCCGAAGATCCTGCTTGCCCACCATCTGAAGACGCTGAAGCTGCCCACCTTCCTGCGGGAACACGAGAAGGTTGCGCGCCAATGCGCCGCCGAAGGGTTGGACCATGTCCAATTCCTGTCGCGCCTCGTTGAACTGGAACTCATTGACCGCGAGCGGCGGATGGTCGAGCGCCGCATCAAGGCTGCGAAGTTCCCGGCCACCAAAAGCCTCGACAGCTTCGACTTCAAGGCGATCCCGAAGCTGAACAAGATGCAGGTGCTGGAACTGGCGCGCTGCGAATGGATCGAACGGCGTGAGAACGTGATCGCCCTTGGCCCCAGCGGAACCGGCAAGACCCACATTGCCTTGGGCCTCGGGTTGGCGGCCTGCCAGAAGGGCATGTCTGTCAGCTTCACCACCGCCGCCGCGCTGGTCAACGAGCTGATGGAGGCGCGAGACGAACGTCGGCTGCTGCGCGTCCAGAAGCAGATGGCTGCCGTCAAGCTGCTGATCATCGACGAGCTCGGGTTCGTGCCCCTGTCAAAGACCGGCGCCGAGCTGCTTTTTGAGATGATCTCCCAGCGCTACGAGCGCGGTGCCACGCTGATCACCAGCAATCTGCCCTTCGATGAATGGACCGAGACCTTCGGCACCGAGCGGCTGACCGGCGCGCTCCTCGACCGGTTGACCCACCACGTCAACATCCTCGAGATGAACGGCGAAAGCTATCGCCTCGCGCAAAGTCGCGCGCGCAAGACCGGCGACAACACCTGATCCAAAGTATCAGACTTGGACCTGACGGTCCAAGGCGGCCAGTCACCCGCAAGCTATATGGAGAGCGCGGCTGACTGGCCGCCGCCCATCAGCCGCGTCTCGCGCAAACCCAAAGTGGCCCAATTTTGCGCCGCCCCGTGGCCCAATTTTACTCCGCCGTTGACACGAGATCACCTACACCAGTGCACGCAATCCGGAACCTCGTACCAAGCTTGTCGAGCCGCATGGTGTGATTGTCGGCACGCGACATTACCTTGTGGCCCGCGATGGGCCAGATGATCGGCAGTACAAGCAATACCGTTTGGATCGGATCAGCAAAATCCAAGGCACCGCAACGCTCTTCGCGCGAGACCCTGATTTCGACATCGAGACTTACAGCACCTTCGCTTTCGGCTCATACTTTTCCGAGGAGGAACACGGCCTCGTGCGTTGGCGCTTCACTTCGCGTGCGGCGCCAGTAGCGCGCGAATTCGTGTTTCATCCAACACAGGTTCTGACCGACATGGCCGATGGCAGCCTTCTCGTGGAATTCACGGCCAGCGGTTGGGTCGAGATGGCCTGGCACCTGATCATCTGGGGCAACGATGTCGAGGTCCTTGAACCGCCAGAACTGATCTCAATTCTCGACGAGGTGCGGCGCGGTGAGGTGAAGGTTCTGCCTTGAGAGATGCCAGTGTAGCGACGTGGAGGGCGGGGAGCAGTCTGACGGCACTGCGGCATGGCGGCTGCGGCAAAATGGGCAAAACAGTCGTTCATGCGAGATGCGGCGAGCAGGCCGCTAAAACGGCCCGCGGGCAGAGAGCGGACTTGCGTCAACACATCGACCCAAAGGCCGGTGCCGTCGTGGTGGGCGGCTCCTCGGTTCAGGTCCTTCACAACCCGTACTGGCCGGGGCGTCTCGTTGACGAACAGCAGACGCCATGGCCACGGCAAGGGCGGTACGCGAAGAGCCGGAGAGAATAGGCCGTAGCGGGTATGCTGCCGGGCTCGTCAGCTAACTGTAGGGAGCGCGCGGCCGGACCGGGAAGTTTCTGAAATAGTCCTCCAACAGCCCATGACTGTCCAGAATCCTGAACGGGTTGTTTCCCGCAGCATTCAGCCGGTCGGCGTCATCGATGGCACACCACGGACACAACTCGCCCCTGGCCTTCATCGGCTCTCCGCATTCCGCGCAAGTTCCGGCCGGGATAGCAATGACGCCGTCTGCGAATATGCGGGCCTCATTGGCCTCGTCTACCAGATAGGGTGTTGGGAAGCTGCGGCCGATCGTTTCGTTATAAAAATGCGCGTCGAGTTCGGTCGCCGCCTCGCGCAAGGAAGTTTTCGTGGCGTCGGTCGATTTGGCGCCTGCAATCACGACGGCCACGCACGACCCAGGAACGAAAAGGATCTTGTGACCGTGGATATCCTCAACATAGTCTTCAAAATTGACCGCCCGAACCTCCTGTTCGTAGCTCCATTCGAGATATTTCGAGAAGTAGCTTTGATCGCGGATTTCCCGGTCCTCGGCCCATCGCGCCGATCCATATGTGGCGACGTTGCGCGCCTCCCGCGCCCGGATGATCGACATGAGGATGGCGGCGGCGATGGCGAGGAAGCCGCCCGATACCGCGATGATGCCGCCCTCGACGAAGATCGCGGGCGCGTAGGCGTCGAACGAAAACCACCACCAGAAGAAGGCGGGCGGGTAATAGATCGGCAGGCCCGCCAGCTCGAACCATGGCGCTCCAAGCTGCGGCTGGAAGCCGAGGCGGAACGCCGTCCATTGCGTCGCTGCCCACACCATCACCAGGGCGATGGCGAAGACGACAGCGATTTGACCCCAAAGGATTCGGCCTCCGCGCATCCAGGCTCCAGTCTGCAAAAGGGACGGAGCCGATCAGAGAGTAGGCAAAATCGGGACAGGCAACAGCAAAGATGATGCGAGAGGGCTGCCGGATATTATCGGCGGTATATAGGACGGGTTGCTTCGGTGTTCGCGGTCGCCCTGTTACTACTGCGCGGTCGGCTTCGCGAATCGCCTTGGCGGCCCATCGTGCCTGCGAGCATAAGCAGGTTGCGCAGCGCGGCGTTGCGATTGAACGGTGACCAGACAGCCGAGAAAGGGACTGGCTCTGGCTCATCGGCCAACGGCAGGAACATGATGCCCGTTGACGGCAGCTGCGCCGTGGCGGCACTGACGATGGTGACGCCGAAACCCTGCCCGACCATGGATAGTAGCGTTCCGCGCCCCACGTCGAAGCGCTGGATCGACGGTGCGGGCCAAAGCCCTGCCAGACGCAGCACGATATGGTCATGAACCTGCGGTCCAGTGCCGCCATGCCGAACAAGGAACGTCTCTCCCACCAGATCAGCCCAGGTGATCTCCGGTCGTCCGGCAAGGCGATGATCCTCCGGCAGCACAACCACCAGCGGCTCGGTCCAGATCGGACGAGCGTGGTAGTCGGGCAGTTCGGGAGCCCCCGCCACAAACGCCACATCCAACTCATCGGCGCGAAGCTGCATTACCGCTTCGCGGGCCGTGCCTTCGGTGATTTCGACCTCAATGTCGGGATGGTCTTCGCGGTATTGCGCGATCAGTTCGGCGAGAAAGCTGCGCGGCATCAGGGCATGGATACCGACGCGCAGTCGGCCGCACTCTCCCGACGCCGCCATACCAGCAGTCTTCACCGCATGGTCGAGTTGATTGACGCCGACCGCGACCCGCTCGACAAAGAGGCGCCCGGCCTCGGTGAGGCGGACGCCTCTGGTATTGCGCTCGAACAGAAGGATGCCGAGGTCTTGCTCCAGCGCCTTGATCCTCGCGCTGACGTTAGACTGGCTGGTGCCGAGCGCCTGGGCGGCGCGGTAGAAGCTGAGATGTTCGGCGACGGCAAGCGTCTGGATCAACGATGCAAGTGGAATGCGCCCCAAACTAAGTTGATGGCTTGGCGGATTTAACCTGCTATTTTTCTTCAGCCTGCCCATGCCTATCCGCTACGATCTCAATCACGACGAAGTGGCGAAAGGCCTGCGGAGCATTGGCAAGCACACTACATAAAGAAACGCACCGACAATCCAAACCCAACCGTTCCATGCTCCGGCGGTGGCAGAATAGAGTGCCGTAAAGCCAAGCGGTCCCGCGATGGCGCTTAAATTGGTGAGGCTCGTAAGCGTTCCCTGCAAGACTCCCTGCTTGTTGTTGCTGACATTATTCGAAAGCATTGCCTGCAAGGCCGGCATGCCAACACCTCCGGCGGCAAGCAGCAACAAAATCGGGAACACCATCCATCCCTGCGTGGCAAAAGCCAGAAGAATGAAGCCAGTCGCATCCGCAGCCATGCCAAAGAGTAGCGTGTACCGCTCTCCAAGCCGTCTTGAAAGCGGGCCGGTAACAAACGCTTGGAAGATCGCATGTGTTGCTCCAAACGCCGCAAGCGACAAACCAACAGTCGTGGTATCCCACTGAAAACGGTCCTCGCCATAGATGACCCATAGGGCCGCAGGCACTTGGCCGATCAGTTGAATAATGAAGAAAACTGCGAAAAGGGCAGCCAGCCCACGCAACGCATCATCCAGCCGGAACAGAACGAATGGTTTGATGCGAACCGGCTTTCCGGTCTCGCCATCGCCGCGACGGGTCTCCCTTAGGAAAATGCAGGCAAGCAGGAACGCGATCCCGTTGAGAAGGGCAGCGGCGACAAACGGAGCATGAGCAGAAATACCGCCGAGCATGCCACCAAGAGCTGGCCCGGCAATCATGCCCGTACCATAGCAGGCCCCCATGTAGCCGAACCACTGTGCGCGCGAACCTTCCCCTGTCGAATCGGCAATGGTTGAGGCAGCTACGGCTCCGGTTGCTCCCGTGACGCCGGAGACGAGTCGGCCGATATAAAGCACCCACAGGACCGGCGCAGATGCCATGATCGTGTAATCGACTGCGGCTCCCGCGAGAGAAGCCAGAAGCACCGGACGCCGACCGTAAGCATCCGAAAGTTGTCCAAGCAGGGGCGCGAAGACGACCTGCATCAACGCATAGAGCGACAGCAAGGCACCATAGTGACCAGCGACCTGCTCCGTCGGCACAAGCTCGCGCAGAAGCGCCGGAAGGACCGGCATGATGAGGCCGAGACCCATGGCGTCGAGACCCACGATCAGCAGGGCAATGATGGCAGAGCTGTGCACCTGAAACTCCAGTGCCGCTCAAGCGCGAGCGACTTTATCACCGATAAGTATATGGACATAGAACTTATCGGTGATAAATTGTCAACCGACATTTCCCAAGTGGCCTGCCGCTTGACTTCAAGATCGCCTGATTTTGCTCGCTGGGCAAGCGTTTTTCGCCCCGAGCGGTGTCTGTCGTCGCGCAAACGGCCGAAGTCGGGTGGATCAAGCCTCGAACCCGCAGCATTCTGGCCCGGCAGAGCCGCTTTTCCGCGCGGCAGACGGACCTGTCCTGCCGCTTTCGTTCAGCTTGGGCATGGATCGTGGTCATGCGCATGACGGAGGCGTTCGAAGACGGCGGATGGCGGCAAGGACGGCCCGCACCATCGGGCCGGTGACGGCGACCTCGGCCAACTGGAAGGTAATGGCGCGGGCGTGGCGGACGACGCGGGCGCCGATCTTGATCAGCTTGAGTTGCAGGCTGGTCAACGACCAGTCCGCCATGGCCTCGGGCAGTTCGATGCAGCGCAGGAAGGTTGCCAGGTTGTAGGCCAGCGCGTGCAGTTGCAGCCGCACCTCGTTGTGCCGGAACTTCCGGCATGACAGCCGCGTCCAGCGAAAGGCATATTTGCCTTCCTTGATGTGCTGCTCTGCGGTGCCGCGCTGGTTGTAGAACCTCACCACCCAGTCTGGCTCCATCGGCAGGTTGGTGACGATGAAGCCGACTTTGGGGAACAGCTCGCCCGGATGCCATTCGATCTTGGCGATGACGCGGCGCGGCTTGTCCCAGGACGCCGCCTGATACTCGAAGTCCTCGAAGAACCGTTTGACCTTGGTCAGCGAAGGCCGTCCCACGGGCCGTGTCAGCCGATGCGCGATCTTCTCGCGCAAGACGGCGTTGGCGGGCAGACGGATGGCGTAGAAGAACCTGGCTTCTTCCAGCCGCATATAGATCGCGGGGATCGCGTAGGCAGCGTCGGCCCGGAAGAAGCGTCCACCAAGGTCGCGGCCAGCATATCGGGCAATGACGGGATCAAGGACATCCCGCCAGCCATCGGCGCTGTGGACATTGCCGTTACGCAGGGCGCAGCGCTCCAGCATGCCAAACTGGTTGAACAAGAAGATGGGGTGATAGCAGGTGCAGTCGAAATGCCCGTTCCAGGCAGCACCTTCCTGATCGCCGTGGGTGGGGCTGACCGAGCTGTCCATGTCCAGCACGATGTATTTCAACCCGTTGCGGTCATGAAACCGGTCGATCCATTGGCCGTTCAGATCGGCCAGCGCCGCCCGGTTCGCGGCCAGAGCCAGCGTCTCGGTCTCGAACCGTCCCATCTGCGATGCCGAAGCAGCTTGCGCCTCGACGGCCCTGCCGCCAACGACCTGACGCATCACGGGATCGAGGGCCAAGCGGTCGGCATCGTTCACATCCTCGTATCCGGCCAGTCGTCCGAACACCGATTGCCGGAACAATCCGTCAAGCCGATGGAGCGTGTTCTTCCCGGTGCGGCTGTCTCGCAGCGCCTCCGACGCCAGATTGGACAGGCCGAGCACGTCATCAAGCTCGCGCATCACCAGCAGGCCACCGTCTGAACTGATCTGCGCACCACGGAACTCCAGACGCACACGGCGGTCGAAATCAACCCGATCTCCCCGCGCCAAGCCCGCACCCTCCAGGTGATCCATGAAACGCGCCCCTCGCAGCCGTCAACGCCATGATTTATATGCGAAATATCACGATTACGACAGCGAAATCAGCGACTTACTTGGAGAATGTGGGTTGATAGGTCACCGCATCCCGCAGCGCCATGGCGTCCCTAGGCTTTTTCCGTTGGGCCGCCATCTGCGTAAACCGCACCAGATCCTCATGCGGGCCGTCGCGGTAGGCGATGTCCCTGACCAGAAGATCCGGGAAAACATCCTGTAGCGCGGCCACGTCGAAGCCGATCACGCAGCCCCGGTGGTTGTCGGCATAATGAGCCCACATCGGCGCCACGACCGGGGACTTCGAAAAGCATGTCGTCAGCTGTGAGGGAACCTCCCCGACAACTTCGCTGTAAGTCGCGAGGAGTTCCGATCCCTGCTTGAGGTCGATGCCGAGAAACAGTTCATCCCACATTTCCCAAGTAAGGCGCTGATTTCGCTGTCCTGACCATTATATTTCCTATATAAAACATGGTGTTGAAGGCTGCGAGGGGCGCGTTTCATGGATCACCCAGAGGGTGCGGGCTTGCAACGGGCAGATCGGGTGGATTTCGACCCTCGCGTGCGGCTGGAATTTCGCGGCACGCAGCTCAGTTCCGACGGCGGCCTTCTGGTGATGCGCGAGCTTGATGACGCGCTCGGGTTGTCCGATTTGGCGTCAGCGGCGCTGCGCGATACTCGCTCTGGCAAGAACACGGTCCATCGGCTCGACGGCCTGTTCCGGCAATCAGTCTTTGGGCGGCTGGCCGGATACGAGGATGTCAACGACGCCAACCGTCTCGCCTGCGATCCGGTCATGCGCCAAGTTGTCGGCGGCAGAGCGGTCGATGCACAAGCGGCCTCGGCATCGCAGATGGGACGGTTCGAGACCGAGACGCTGGCTCTGGCCGGGAACCGTGCCGCGCTGGCCGACCTGAACGGGCAATGGATCGACCGGTTCCATGACCGTAACGGGCTGAAGTACATCGTTCTGGACATGGACAGCTCGGTCAGCCCGACCCATGGCGACCAGGAAGGGTCCGCCTGGAATGGCCATTTCGACTGTAGCTGCTATCACCCCAACTTTCTGTTCAACCAGTTCGGGATGCTGGAACGCTGCGCCCTGCGCCATGGCAACGTCCACAGCGCCGATGGCTGGCGTGATGTTCTCGACCCCGTCATTGCGCGCTACGCGGAGCGCGACCTTGGTGGCAGGTTCTTCCGGGCCGATGCTGCCTACGCGATCCCGGCGATCTATGAGCGATTGGAAGAAGCGCGGTTCTTCTACGCCATCCGGCTGCCCGCAAACGCGGTCCTCAAGGACAAGATCGCGCATCGGCTAACGCGCCCTGTCGGGCGGCCGTCACTGACCAAGGTCAAGCGGTTCTTCGAGGAATTCGAGTATCAGGCGGCGTCCTGGGACAAGGAACGCCGGGTGATCGCCAAGATCGAATGGCATCCGGGCGAACTGTTCCCGCGTTTCGGCTTCATCGTCACCAACCTGCCGATGGAGCCGGACTGGGTGGTGCGGTTCTACAACCAGCGCGGCACCGCCGAGCAGCACATCAAAGAGGGCAAATACGCCTTTCGCTGGACGCGGCTGTCGTGCCGGAAGTTCCGCGACAATGAGGTGCGGCTGCAACTGCACGCCCTGGCGTACAACCTGGCCACCTTCTTGCGCTGCATCGAGCTGCCCGAGGCCATGGCCGACTGGTCGTTGACCAGCCTGCAACTGAAGCTGATCAAGATCGGGGCACGTGTGGTCCGTCACGCCCGCACCATCACCTTCCAGCTGGCCGAGGTCGCTGTCACCGGCACGATGGTACGCGCCATCCTCGCCGCTATCCGCCGATTGCGAGCGCCACCGCTATGCGCATGATCGCGATCCACGCTCAAACTGAACGAAAGCGGCTGGACAGATCTGTCCGCTGCGCTGAAAAACGCCGCCCCTGGGCAAGGAAACAGCGGCTTCGCGGTCTGATCCGTCCAGATCCAGCAGTCTGCGCGACCGCAGGTGCCGCTTGCGGCAGAAAATCCTTGTCTAGCGCTCGGATACAGGCGATCTTCACCTCAAACGACACGCCACTTGGGGAATGCAGGTCTAGTAATACCGCGCGCAACCCAAACCGTAGACGCCGTTCGCCTTCGGATGCACCTGCGCCTGAACTGCGGTGATCGCGATGGCGCTGACGACATCCTCGACCGAACAGCCGCGCGACAGATCGTTCGCCGGGCGCGCAAGGCCTTGAAGAACCGGCCCGATGGCCTGCAGCCCGCCAAGCCTCTGAGCGATCTTGTAGCCGATGTTGCCCGAGGCCAGATCCGGGAAGATGAACACGTTGGGGCGCCCGGCCAGGCGGCTGCCGGGGGCCTTGCGTGCGCGGATCTCCTCGTCCAGGGCCGCGTCGAACTGGATCTCGCCATCAATGTTCAGATCCGGCTCTTCCTCGCGCACGATGGCGAGTGCCTGGCGGATGCGGTCGATGCTTTCATGGCTTGCCGATCCGGCGGTCGAGAAGGACAGCATCGCGACCTGCGGTTCGACCTTGAGCAACTGCCGACAGCTTTGGGCAGCCGCGCGGGCAATCGCGGCCAGTTGCCGGGCATCGGGCAACACCACGAGGCCGCAATCCGAAAAGATCATCCCGCCCTTGAACGGCGCGGTGTCTGCGCAGGCCATCATCAGAAAGAAGCTAGAGACGATGCTGTTGCCGGGCGCGCAGCCGAGGGCCTGCAGAGCGACACGAACGGTTTCCGCCGTGGTCGCAACGGCGCCGCCCACCGTCCCGTCGGCGTGACCGAGCCGCACACGCAGCGCGGCCTGCAACATCGGGTCGGCGATCGCGCGCCGCGCCTCGTCCAAGGTTGTTCCCTTGTGCGCGCGCAATGCGTGCCAGGACTGGGCCAGTGCCTCGTAGTCGGCGCAGGTGCGCGGATCTTCCACCTCGATCTCACCGGGCGTTGCGCCAAGCTCGCGCAGGCCGTGTTCGATGGCGGCGACATCTCCCAGAAGCACGGGGGTTGCAATGCCTAGGCGCTTGGCGCGCAACGCTGCTGCCTGAATGCGCCGGTCCTCGCCCTCGGGCAAAAGGATGATGCGGTTGTCTGCGCGCGCAGCTTCAAAGATATCGTCCAGAACTTTCATCTCTTACCCCAGGAAACGAAGGCCAATCAGGACGAAGGCCCCGATGAACACGGTTTGCGCGACGATCGTGGCAATCGCGCCGGTGCCGACCGAGAGCACCTTGGCAAGCGACGTCTTGACGCCCACAGCGGCGATGGCCGTCAGCAGGGCCCAACGCGAGACCACGTTGGCGGCTTCCGCGACGACCTGAGGGATCAGTCCGAAGGAATTCAGCGCCGCAAGCGCCAGGAAGCCAAGCACGAAGCCGGGCAGGATCGGCGGGCGTTTGCCCTCGGTTCCCTTATGCGCGCCGCTGGCCCGGATGATGAGCGACGCCCCCAGAACGACGGGTGCCAACATGGATACGCGGATCAGCTTGACCAGCGTGGCGGTCTCGCCAGTCTCAGGCCCGATCGAGAAGCCTGCGCCAACGACCTGCGCCACATCGTGAATGGTGCCGCCCAGGAACACGCCACCCGCGCGGGCGTCGAAACCCAGTTGCGCGGACAGCATCGGGTAGAGGACCATGGCGATGGTGGACAGAACGGTCACCGACAGGACCGTGAAGCTCAGATCGCGTTCAGCGCGGTCGTGGCGCGGCAGAATGGCCGCGATGGCCATGGCGGCCGATGCGCCGCAGATCGCGACCGACCCTGCGGTCAGCAGCGAAAAGCGCCAATCGCGGCCGGTGATCTTGCCAAGGATCAGGCCGAAGGCAATCGTGGCCAGAACGCCCCCGACGACAAGTGTGATCAACTGCGGGCCGAGCTGCGCCAGCATCTCGACCGAGATGCGCGCCCCCAGGAGCGCCACGCCGAAGCGCAGCACCGTGCGCGCCGTCATGGCGATGCCGGGCGCCGTGGCACTGCCGTCTTCGGCCAGGAAGTTCAACGCAAGCCCAAGCAGCAGCGCCATGAGCATCGCCGGTGCGCCATAGTGCTCGGACAGGAACTGGGCAGTCACGGCGATCAGCAGCGCCACGACAAAACCGGGGAAATAGCTGCGCACGGCAGCCGGGGAAGCCAGCAGGGCGGTCATGGAAGATCCAATCTGGTCAAGACGGGGTGTTGCCCGGCCCCGAGGTAGGGTGGAGGGGGGCCGGGCAGGTTCTGGGGGCGGATGGGCGCCGCCCCCAGTGGCTCAGAGCGCGCCTTTTTGCGCACGCATATCCGCGGGGTCGATGCCCGCCACAACGACCGGCTTCTTCATCGCGTCGCGGCGGAAGGGCTCGCCGAGTTCCTGGTTCAGGAGAACCTCGATGAAGGTCGTCTCTTTCGAGGTCATCTGACGATCAACCGCTTTACGCAGTTCCTCGGTCAGCTCCTCGGTCGAGCGCACCTGCACGCCATGCGCGCCACAGGCCCGTGCAATCCCGGCGTAGGTGGTGTCGCGGTCAAGCTCGGTGCCGACGAAGTTGTTGGCGTACCACAGCGTCGTGTTGCGCTTTTCCGCACCCCACTGGTAGTTGCGGAAGATCACCATGGTGATCGCCGGCCAGTCGTCGCGGCCGCAGGCGGTCATCTCGTTCATCGAGATGCCGAAAGCGCCGTCACCCGCGAAACCGATCACCGGGACATCCGGGCAGCCGATCTTGGCGCCGAGGATCGAGGGGAAGCCGTAACCGCAGGGACCAAAGAGGCCCGGAGCCAGGTATTTGCGGCCCTTTTCGAACGCCGGGTAGGCGTTGCCGATGGCGCAGTTGTTGCCGATATCCGACGAGATGATCGCATCTTCCGGGATCGCGGCCTGAATCGCGCGCCATGCCTGGCGGGGGCTCATGAGATCGGCGTCACGGGTGCGGGCGTCCTCGTTCCAGACGGTGCCCGGATCGTCCTGCTCATGATCGAGCGAGGTGAGTTCCTGCGCCCAACGCGACTTGGTCTGAGAGATCAGCTCGCGGCGTTCCTTGCGGCCTTCGTCGCCCGCGGTGCCCGACAGTTGCGCGAGGATACCGCGCGCCACCTTGGCCGCGTCGCCCTCGATCCCCACGGTGACCTTTTTTGTCAGCCCGATACGGTCGGCGTTGATATCGACCTGGATGATCTTGGCCTCTTTCGGCCAGTAGTCGATGCCATAGCCCGGCAGGGTCGAGAACGGGTTAAGACGCGTGCCCAGTGCCAGAACGACATCGGCCTTGGCGATCAGTTCCATCGCGGCCTTCGAGCCGTTGTAGCCGAGCGGGCCAACCGCCAGACGGTGCGAGCCGGGGAAGCTGTCGTTGTGCTGGTAGTTCGAGCACACCGGCGCATCCAGGCGTTCGGCCAGGTTCGCCAGATCGGTGATCGCACCCGAGAGCACAACGCCCGCGCCCGACAGGATCACGGGGAAGCGTGCCTCGGACAGCAGGCGCGCGGCTTCGGCCACGGCCTCTTCGCCACCGGCGGGCCGCTCGAACTTCACGATCTGAGGCAGATCGACGTCGATCACTTGGGTCCACATGTCACGCGGGATGTTGATCTGCGCCGGGGCCGAGCCGCGCAGGGCCTTCAGGATCACGCGGTTCAGCACTTCGGGGATACGCGATGCGTCGCGCACCTCTTCCTGATAGCAGACGCTGTCGGTGAACAGGCGCATCTGCTCCATCTCCTGGAAGCCGCCCTGGCCGATGGTCTTGTTGGCGGCCTGCGGGGTCACCAGCAGCATGGGCGTGTGGTTCCAGTAGGCGGTCTTCACGGCCGTCACGAAGCCGGTCACGCCGGGGCCGTTCTGCGCGATGGCCATCGCCATCTTGCCGGTGGCGCGGATGTAGCCATCGCACATCAGCCCGCCATTGGTTTCATGGGCGCAATCCCAGAACTTGATCCCTGCCTTCGGGAACAGGTCCGAGACCGGCATCATCGCCGAGCCGATGATCCCGAAAGCCTGGTCGATGCCATGCATCTGGAGGACTTTGATGAAGGCTTCTTCAGTGGTCATTTTCATGTGCGTTTCTCCTTGTTCACGCGGGCTCAGCCGCGCTCGTCCTGAAAGTGGTAAAGTTTGTAGAGGCCCCATTGGCCGAGGCGCCGGAACGGCGTTTTCCAGCCCTCGTGGGGCAGCTCGTCACGGAAGATCGGCAGTTGGGGGATGTCGGCGCCGCGGCCTGCGACCAGCTGCGCCATGCGCCGTCCGGCCTGAGCGGAGTACATCACACCGTTCCCGCCATAGCCCAAGGCATAGTAGGCATTGGGTACATCGGGCATCGCGGTGATGCGCGGCATCATGTCGTGGCTGACATCGACCCAACCCCACCAGCTGTAATCCAGCGGAATGCCGCGCAGCGCCGGGAACTTGCGTGCCAGCCCCTCGCGCAGGGCGGCGAGGTGGGCAGGATTGTCCGCATCGCGCCCGGTGATCGCCGCGCGCGAGCCGATCTGTACCCGGTTGTCGGGCAGCAGTCGGTAATAGTGGCGCAGCGTGCGCGTATCGGTCAGCGGTGAGGTCACCTTGAAGCCGCAGGCGGCCAACTCGGATGGCGTCAGAACCCGCGTCGTGATCGAGTTCGACATGATCGGCATGATCCGGTCGCGCAGACGGCGGTGCAGCCCGCGCGGCGCATAGCCAGCCGTCGCCACAGCAACGGCGCGGGCGCGAACGGTGCCGCCCGGCGTGCGCAGGTGGTGAACGCCGTTCTTGGTCTCCCACCCCTCGACGGGGCTGTCGACATGGACCTTGGCGCCCAGTTCGCGTGCGATGCGCAGATAGCCGAAGGCCAGCTTGGCGGCATGGATGCCGGTGCCGTCGGGCTCCCACATGGCGCCTTGGGCCTCCATGTCCTTGACGGCGCTCTCATGCAGTTCCTCACGGCTCAGCATACGTGCGCCGTAGCCGAAGGTTTCGCGCAGTAGGGCGGCTTCCTTGGTCAGCTTGGGCATCATCCAGGCCTTGTGGGCGATGTAGTAATGCCCGCCGTCCTGAGGTTGGCAGTCGATTGCATGGTCGCGGATCAGGCCGCGGAAGAGGTCGAAGGCCTCCGACACTTCGGCGTGCATGCCCTTGGCGACTTCAAGGCCCCAACGCTCGATCCACTGCGAGCGCTTGAGGCGCCCCGACGAGATCTGCGCCTGCCCGCCGTTGCGGGTCGAGCAACCATAGGCCACGCCGTTGGCTTCAAGCACATGGGCCTTGATGCCGAATTCCTTGGCCAGATGGATGGCGCAGCTCAGCCCGGTGTAGCCCGAGCCGATCACGACGACATCGACATCCATGTCCTGCGTCACCGGGCCGTCATCGGCTGGCGGGGTTCCGGCCGTTCCGATCCAGTAGGTCGGCGCATAGGCGCTGCCGTGACCGATCGAACGGTCGGTTACCGGGTCGTAGCTTGGGTTGTAGGGCGCGCTCGCGCGCCGTTGGGTGAAGGCATTCATTGCCGTAGGTCCTGCGCTTGAGGGAAGGGGGTTACTTGGGCTCGAGTACCGGCCGCTGCTTGCGGAACGCTTGCTTCATCACCAGCTGGCCGTCGCGGATGGTGAACAGATCGACGCCCTTGGCCTCGACCCGCCGCCCTTCGGCATCGGTGCCGCGGAAGGTCCATTCCGACACGCCGCGATCGCCACAGACGAAGTGCTGATGATCGGCCCATTCGGCGTCCGGCATCGCGGTCCAGACACCGACGAAGGCCTTGGCGATGGCGTCGCGGCCGACGATACGGGCGCCGAATTCCTCGGGGCCAGCGACCGTGGTGAACTCGCAATCATCGGCGAAATGGGTCATCACGGCGTCGATGTCGTGACGGTTGAAGGCGTCGAAGGTCGCCCGCAGGTCAGCTGCGGTGAGGGTCTTGGTCATGGTCTTATCCTTGTGGTTCAGTCTTCGGCGTAGGGCACGATCAGGGTCGGGATGCGCGATCGGCGCAGAACCCGCTTGGCGACCGTGCCAAGGAATGTGTGGGAAATTCCGTGGGCATGGCTGCCCATCAGGATCATGTCGGCGGGCAGGCTTTCAGCACGTTTCAGGATGGCCTCGGCGGCGAAGCCCTCGATCACTTCGATCTCGTCCACCCGCTCGCGCAGCGCCTTTTCGTCCGAGGGCATCCGCGCCCAGAAGGCTTCCTGGCGCTCGTTCAGCAGTTCGCGGGCATTCTCGAAGCGCCGGTTGAGGGCCTGTTCGCGTGCCAGCGGGTCATTGATGAAGAAGTGCA
This sequence comes from Rhodobacter xanthinilyticus, assembly GCF_001856665.1. Lineage (NCBI taxonomy): Bacteria > Pseudomonadati > Pseudomonadota > Alphaproteobacteria > Rhodobacterales > Rhodobacter > Rhodobacter xanthinilyticus. The sequence goes on from NZ_CP017781.1 coordinate 3,280,533, forward strand.
GCGTGACCCGCGCATCCTCGCTCATCGGCTCGACCACGTGCAGGATATGCAGCCGCGCATCGAGCGCCTTTGCCAGGCAGACCGCGTAGCGGAAGGCATAGACCGAGGTGTTCGACAGGTCGGTCGCGTAGAGGATCGTCTTGATCTCTTTGAGCATTCTATCCTCCCTCAGTAGCCGACGACGCGCGGCAGCCAGAGTGCGATTTGCGGGAAGCAGGCGATGATGTAGATCGCGACAGCTCCGGTGATGGCGAAGGGCAGGGCCCGCAGCGAGATCTCCTCCATCGACACGTTCGAGATGCCCGAGGCGATGAACAGGTTCTCGCCCAGTGGCGGGGTCTGGAACCCGATCGAGAGGGTGCAGATCATCACGATGCCGAAGTGGATCGGGTCGATCCCCATCTGGTAGGCCACCGGCAACATCACCGGCACGAGGATCATGATCGCGGCCAGCGTCTCCATGAACATGCCCACGATCAAGAGCAGCGCGATCACGAGGATCCAGATCACGTAGAGGCTGTCGGTCAGCGACAACATGCCCTTGGCGATGACGGCGGGCACACCGTTCTCGACCAGGATGCGGCCGAAGATGGTGGCGGTGAACAGCACCAGCAGCACGCGCCCCGCCAGCCAGGTTGTCGTCTCAAGAGCGGCAACCATCTGGCGCAGGTTCAACTCGCGATAGATCACCACCCCCACGAAGAGCGTGTAGAAGATCGCCACGATCGCCGCCTCGGTCGGGGTGAACATGCCGGTATAGATCCCGCCCAGGATGACCACCGGGGCCATGATCGCCCAAAAGCCCTTGTAGCTCGCATGCAGGATCTTCGAGAGCGACAGCGGCTCGGCCGAACCCCGATAGCCAGCAGCGCGGCAGCGGATGTAGTTGTTCGCCAGCAGCATCCCCGCCATCAGGCAGCCGGGGAAGAAGCCCGCGATGAAGAGTTTCGAGATCGAGACACTCTGGAAGGTGCCGAACTTCTCGACGGCCTCGGCGGGCGGCTGAAGGCCCATGGCCGAGATGCCGAAGATGACCATCGGGATCGAGGGCGGAATGATGATGCCCAGACCACCCGACGCCGCCGTCACCGAGGCCGCATAGCCCCGCGCATATCCGGCCCGTGCCATCGCCGGGATCATCAGCATCCCCACGGCCGCGGTCGTCGCCGGGCCGGAACCCGAGATCGCACCGAAGAACAGGCAGGCCAGGACCGTCGCGGCCGAGATGCCGCCGGTGAAGGGTCCGGCCATGGTCTCGGCCACCGCAATCAGGCGCCGCGACAGGCCGGCGGCCTCCATCAGCGCCCCCGCAAGGATGAAGGAGGGCAGTGCCATCAGGGGGAAAGAGCCGACCGACGACCACGAGATTTGGACCATCTTGATCGGGTTGTCGCCCAGATACCACATCGCGGCCAGCGCAGAGCAACCAAGTGCCACGGTGATCGGCGCGCCCACCACCATCAGGAAGGCAAAGGTGCCAAAGAGAATTTCTACCAGGTAGCCGTCCATTACGCGCGACCTCCCTCGGTGGTGTCGCCCATGCCGTCGATCTCGACCTTGTCGGGATCGCGCGGGTCCTTGCCGAGCACCAGTTTCATGTAATTCACCTGCAGGATGCGCAGCGTCATCAGCGCGAAGGCAATCGGCAGCACGAGGTAGACCCACCGCATCTGCCAACCCAGGGTCTGGGCCTTCACGAAGGGCTTGAGCAACGAGATGAAGGTGATCGACTGCCAGATGAACACGGCGTTGAAGCCGATCCAGAACAGGTCGCCGAATGCCTCGATCAGGCGCGCGCGGCGGCGGTCCATGCGATTGAGGTGGAACGAGATCCGGTTATGCGCCGCCATCCGGGCTGCGTAGCTTGCACCGAAATAGGCAAACCAGACGAAGAGGATGACCGACAGCTCCTCGATCCAGGTGATCGAGCTGCCAAACATCTGCCGCGAGACGATCTGCACGAAGAGCAGACCGACGAATACCGCCAGCAGCACCTGGCATATGTAGCTTTCGAGCTTGTCGAGATGACGCCAGAACGAAGTCATGTGAGCACCTGCTTGGGGACAAGGTCGGGGCCGGCAGGGCCGGCCCCGTGCCGATCACTCGACCGTCGGGCGGCCAAGGGCGGTCAGGACGCCGTTGAGCACCTCTTTGCCGCCAATCGTGTCGTAGAACTTCGGCCAGACCTTCGCAGTGGCGAGGTCGATGAACTCCTGCTCGCCATCGGCCGGATCGGAAATCTCCATGCCACGCGCGGCAAGCTCGGACTTGATCTTGGCTTCTTCGGCACGCAGGAATGCGCCCGAGGCCAGCGTCGCCTCGTGACCCGCGTCCAGAACCTGCTGCTGTTCCTCGGCCGAGAGCGACTGGAACAGGCTTTCCGAGACGATCAGCGGCTCGATCGAGAAGATGTAGCGGATGTTGGTGACGTATTTCTGCACCTCGTCGAACTTCATCGCGTAAACGGTCATGTAGGGGTTGTCCTGACCGTCCACGACCTTTTGCTGAAGCGCGGCAAAGGTCTCGCCCCAGGCCATGGGCGTGGGGTTGATGCCCCAGGACTTGTAGGTCTCGATCATGATCTCGTTCTTGGGCACGCGGACCACGAGGTCTTGCAGGTCGGCGACCGTGGTCACCGGGTGCTTCGAGTTGGTCAGGACGCGAAAGCCCGAGTAGGCCCAGCCGATGATGCGCACGCCGGCGTCTTCGACGGTCTTGTCGACCATTTGCTGGCCGATTTCGCCCTGGGTGATGTTCTCGGCGTCCTCAAGCGACAGGATCACATAGGGCAGGGTCAGCGTGCCGACCGAGGGCGAGAAGGGGGTGATGTTGTTGATCGCGAGGATCGAGAAATCGAGGGTGCCGGTCGCGGCGGCGGAAACGGTATCCTGCTCGTCGCCGAGCTGACCGTTCAGGAAGAGCTTTGCGGTATGGGCGCCGCCGGTCTTCGCTTCGAGTGCTTCGACAAAGGCAAGGCCGAGTGCCTCTTGCGTACCGCCCGCGCCATCGCCTACTGCGACGCGAAACTCTTTGGCGGATACAGGCAGTGCGGTGGTTGCCAGCAATGCGGCAACCATGGCGCCCTTAAGCGCCTTGAACGTCATTTTCATTGTGTAGCTCCCTGAGTGCGGCCGATTCTTCGGCTCGGCCTTGCGACACATTGTCACCACGGTGTGACTGGGGTTATATCCAGTTCAGACTACTCTTAAGTCCAGAATGAGGGCGTGCTGTCATGAGCGAGAATCTGGTCGGTCGGCTCTCTGCCGAGATGTTTTTCATTGATCGTCAGGACCGGCGCAGCCTGCAGATGCAGCTTACCAGTTCGATCGTCTCGACCATTCTCGAGGCAAGGACATTGCCCGGAACGCGTATGCCATCGACCCGGCAACTAGCTGAACATCTTGGGATTTCTCGTCTGACCGTCACGCTGGTCTATCAGGATCTTGTCGCGCAGGGGTATCTTGAAAGCGCGCCGCGATCTGGTTTTGCGGTCTCGCAGAAAGTGCCGCATCGGCGGATCGGCCGGGAGGATGCGCTGAGCTTTTCACAGCCCGTCGATTGGGGCCGTTGGCTCAAACAGGATCTGACGGCGCGGCGGCGCATTTCCAAACCGCTCGACTGGCGGAGCTATCCATATCCCTTCCTCTATGGTCAGGCCGACCCCACGCTGTTCGATCACGCCGCGTGGCGGGACTGTGCCCGCCGGGCGCTTGGTGCGCGTGAGTTCACCGATCTTGCCGATGAACGCATGGCTGTCGATGACCCCGTGCTGGTGGACTTCATCTGCCGTAACACGCTGCCGCGCCGGGGTATTCGTGCGCGACCGGAAGAAGTTCTGATCACGCTTGGCGCGCAAAACGGGATCTGGCTGGCGGTTCAGCTTTTGGCGCGCAAGGATCGGGTCGCGGTGATGGAAGATCCGGGCTTTCCCGATTTCGCGGCGACCTTTCAATTTGCGCAGATGCCGATCCACTATGTGCCCTGCACCGAAGAGGGGCTCGAGCCCGCGTCCTTGCCACCTGATACCGGGCTTGTCGCTGTGACGCCGAGCCACTCGATCCCGACCGGTGCCACGATGCCGATCCAGAAGCGCCGCGAGCTTCTGACGATGGCGGACAAGAACGATTTCCTGATCATCGAGGACGACTACGAATTCGAGATGAGCTTTCTTGAGCCGCCGTCTCCGGCGCTCAAATCCCTCGATGGTGGGGGCAGGGTGATCTATATCGGCAGCTTTTCGAAGGCGCTTTTTCCGGGGCTGCGCATTGGGTATGTTGTGGGGCCAGCGCCGTTTATCGAACAGGCGCGGGCGCTGCGCGCGATGATGTTGCGGCACGCGCCGGGGCACATGCAGCGCGTCACCGGATATTTCCTCGCGCTCGGCCATTACGACGCCCATATCGTGCGTCTGCGGGAGGCGTTTCGGCATCGGCGCGAGACACTGACGCAGGCACTGGAGAGAACCCCGTTTCGAATTGCCGGCGCCGCGCGGCATGGCGGCTCTAGCCTCTGGATCGAAGCCCCCAAAGAAGTGGAGTCGGCGCGTTTTGCGGAGATGCTGGCAACGCGTGGGGTGCTTATCGAGCATGGGCGCCCCTTCTTCGCCAATCCACCCAATCCCTGCCCGTTCTTTCGCTTGGGCTACTCGTCTATTGCCGAAGAAAAGATCGAAGCGGGCGTGAAGATCATGGACCAGATGCTAAAGAGTTAGACCGGCACAACACCATGCCACTTAGCACAGATCAATCCTCGAAGATTACTCGTGCGCTGGTCCCATCTTTGGATGAGCCGGGGCTGGAGTTTCTAGGTTTCATCGCGACAGCGGGCTGGTTTCGCTGTCGCGATTTGCAAGCTCGACTAGGCTTTCTAGCCGATCGCGCCATGAAGTCGCTCAATCGCTGAAGAGAAGGCCAAGACCCCCCTCAGTATTATTACGAGACTGATATCACGGCTAACGTTCTGCGCTGTTCCGCTCGGGTGTCCCAATGAAACGACGTACCTTCGGGCAATCCAAGAAGCGCCACCCCGATCGGGGTCATGACGGAAATCTTGCCTTGCAAGATATCTGCGTCTTCCGGATAGACAAGCGTCACCGTTCTTTTCTGACCAGAGGTTTCATCGCGATACGTGACCGTGTTTCCGATTCCGACCACATTCGCCGGCATCTTTCTCGCAGGTAGGACCGTTGCACGGCCAAGCTCATTGACCAATCGGTGGGCCAGGTCGGCATTTCGCGCCATGGCGCCTTCTGCCAGCGCTTCGAGATGATCAAGATCATCGGCATTGATGACGATCTTCGGATGTCGTGCCCGGCGATTGCGTGGCTTGGTAAGTTCTTGCTGTGTCATGGTGCCCGCTCCTTATTGGATAAAATGCGATTGGATAGGATGAAGGCGGAACCTGTGCCTCAAAGGTATCCGCCCAGAAATTTCAGACTGTTTGGATCACGCGCACAACCGAAACTGATCGAACGGATCCGCTCTCGCACAGCAAAGGAGCGCGTTGTCCGACCCACATTCCAATTAGAGTTACCCCCAAAATTGAATATGCAGGTATTACACAGGCGGCCTGTCCACATCTGGCTCGGTGCGCGAGCAATCCAGTCTGTACCGGACCTCGGTCAATTGCGTATTCAAGTTGACAACCGCCTGTAACCATATCCGCTGAATAGAGGTTCTTGACCGGTTTCAGTGTCATCAACTTATGTCGAATGACATAGGATCCCACATTTCCCAAGTAAGGCGCTGATTTCGCTGTCCTGACCATTATATTTCCTATATAAAACATGGTGTTGAAGGCTGCGAGGGGCGCGTTTCATGGATCACCCAGAGGGTGCGGGCTTGCAACGGGCAGATCGGGTGGATTTCGACCCTCGCGTGCGGCTGGAATTTCGCGGCACGCAGCTCAGTTCCGACGGCGGCCTTCTGGTGATGCGCGAGCTTGATGACGCGCTCGGGTTGTCCGATTTGGCGTCAGCGGCGCTGCGCGATACTCGCTCTGGCAAGAACACGGTCCATCGGCTCGACGGCCTGTTCCGGCAATCAGTCTTTGGGCGGCTGGCCGGATACGAGGATGTCAACGACGCCAACCGTCTCGCCTGCGATCCGGTCATGCGCCAAGTTGTCGGCGGCAGAGCGGTCGATGCACAAGCGGCCTCGGCATCGCAGATGGGACGGTTCGAGACCGAGACGCTGGCTCTGGCCGGGAACCGTGCCGCGCTGGCCGACCTGAACGGGCAATGGATCGACCGGTTCCATGACCGTAACGGGCTGAAGTACATCGTTCTGGACATGGACAGCTCGGTCAGCCCGACCCATGGCGACCAGGAAGGGTCCGCCTGGAATGGCCATTTCGACTGTAGCTGCTATCACCCCAACTTTCTGTTCAACCAGTTCGGGATGCTGGAACGCTGCGCCCTGCGCCATGGCAACGTCCACAGCGCCGATGGCTGGCGTGATGTTCTCGACCCCGTCATTGCGCGCTACGCGGAGCGCGACCTTGGTGGCAGGTTCTTCCGGGCCGATGCTGCCTACGCGATCCCGGCGATCTATGAGCGATTGGAAGAAGCGCGGTTCTTCTACGCCATCCGGCTGCCCGCAAACGCGGTCCTCAAGGACAAGATCGCGCATCGGCTAACGCGCCCTGTCGGGCGGCCGTCACTGACCAAGGTCAAGCGGTTCTTCGAGGAATTCGAGTATCAGGCGGCGTCCTGGGACAAGGAACGCCGGGTGATCGCCAAGATCGAATGGCATCCGGGCGAACTGTTCCCGCGTGTCGGCTTCATCGTCACCAACCTGCCGATGGAGCCGGACTGGGTGGTGCGGTTCTACAACCAGCGCGGCACCGCCGAGCAGCACATCAAAGAGGGCAAATACGCCTTTCGCTGGACGCGGCTGTCGTGCCGGAAGTTCCGCGACAATGAGGTGCGGCTGCAACTGCACGCCCTGGCGTACAACCTGGCCACCTTCTTGCACTGCATCGAGCTGCCCGAGGCCATGGCCGACTGGTCGTTGACCAGCCTGCAACTGAAGCTGATCAAGATCGGGGCACGTGTGGTCCGTCACGCCCGCACCATCACCTTCCAGCTGGCCGAGGTCGCTGTCACCGGCACGATGGTACGCGCCATCCTCGCCGCTATCCGCCGATTGCGAGCGCCACCGCTATGCGCATGATCGCGATCCACGCTCAAACTGAACGAAAGCGGCTGGACAGATCTGTCCGCTGCGCTGAAAAACGCCGCCCCTGGGCAAGGAAACAGCGGCTTCGCGGTCTGATCCGTCCAGATCCAGCAGTCTGCGCGACCGCAGGTGCCGCTTGCGGCAGAAAATCCTTGTCTAGCGCTCGGATACAGGCGATCTTCACCTCAAACGACACGCCACTTGGGGAATGCAGGGTAAAGACAATCATGCTGTCCACTCTTCTTGATCAAAGCGATGAAGTCGTCGACTGTCATGGTGTTCCATTTTCGTTAGTTTTGTCATTCCTTGATACGCGAAAGCCACCGCTTGGGCCAGTAGCGACCTCGTAGGTCTGCCTGTGAAAAATGAGGCGAAGAGGTACCTGAAGCCGACATTCGTCGGACGAAAGCAAAAGCGCGGGTTGCTGCCGTTCAAACAATCCTCCCATCCACCCAGTTCGCCACGATCAGCGCCGGCACCGCGTCATGCGCCCGAGCTGCATCCCGTGCCAGGTCCAGCCGCTTCGGCAGCTTCACCTGTGGCACCAGCAGGAAGATCGGCGCGGTCACGAGGCCTCGGCCAGTCTTCGACCGTGACGCCACGGCGCGGCCCTTCGTGTTCAACCGCCCCTCGGCCACCAGCAGACTCGGGCCTCTACGCCGATAGATGAACCGCAGGCGCAGGCCGGTGCGGCGCTCCCATTCGCCGGGGGTGATCCGGCCCCCGCGCAGGGACTTTCCTGCTGCGGGCGTGGGGATTGCCAGCCAGAACCCGTTCTTCGAGCGGATCAGCGGGCCGGTGTCGTGGGCGCCGACGATGACCGGGGCGTTGGACCAGACCACGGTCGCCGCGTTCAGGCTGGGCGTGGTCTTGGGGAACTGCTCCGACCGGATGGTGCGGGCAAGGCGCGGCCCGAGCCCCGCGCCGGTGATCTGCAGCCGCCAGGCGGCCTTCAGCCCGGTCCCGGCCTCGCGGATCGCAGCGGACACCGCGCGCTCGCCCGCTGCGACCTCGGCCGCCATCATCGCGACGATGTCGGGATCGATGTCGAGCTTCAACTTCATCGCCGTCACGCCGGGTGCAGATCGACCGTCCAGACCAGCCGTTCGCGATCACGGACAGGCTCGCCCTGTATGACGAATGCCTCGGAGTCGATTTCGATGCGGTCGCCGGGGCGCGGGTTCGGCACCTCGGCCACGCGTAGATCGATGCGCGTGGTTTCCGACCAGAGCCTGGCATCGCCAAAGTCGGTGATCGCATCGGCACGCCGGGCGACGATGCGCACCAGGACGGGCGCGCCGCCGTCGGCGATGTAGACCGCATCCCGGCCGATATTCGGATCGGCGAAGAGCGCACCCACGGCGGCGGCAAAGGCGCTCATCAGAAGGCCCCGTTCAGGCGCACCCGGCCGACCACATCGCCCGCACCGCCCGCCACTGCCTCGGTCGCCACGCCGATCAGCGTGTTCGAGGTGGTGACCTTGGTGGTCTGGCGGGCGGTGTTGTCCCAGTAGATGCGGTCGCCGACCGCCCATGCCTGCGAGCCGAGCTTCTTCAACTCGTAGACGCCGACGAGCGCGGCTTCGACAGTTTCGCCGAGGGCGGCGCTGCCGGAGGCCACGCCGAAGACGGAGCCGACGAGCAGGCCATCGCCCGCGGCGACGGCATAGGGCGCGGTCAGGGTGATGGTGTTGCCGGGCTGAACGTAGGTTTTCATGGAGGTTCCCCTCTGGATCGTGGTTGCAAGGAGTGCGAATTTTTCCTACCTTTGCGGCAGGAGGATCGGACATGGCCGGCAAGATCAGCATTTCCATCACCGACGAACACGCCGCTCTGCTGCAGGAGGCGGTCGGCAGCGGCGCCTATGCCTCGTCGAGCGAAGTGGTCCGCGAGGCGCTGCGCGAGTGGCGGGCCCGTCGCGTTGTCGGAGATCTCTGGGACGCGGGCCTTGCCAGCGGCCGCGCCGAGCCGGGCACGACCATGACTGACATCAAGCGCGAGGCCCGGAACCGCAGAAGCGCGTCCTGACACGCATGCCACGGATCTTCTTCACGCGGACGGCCCGCGAAGACCTGATCGATATCTGGACGCACATCGCCGAGGACGATCCGTCCGCAGCCGACCGCGTCCTCGACAGGTTGGACGAGGTTGCGTCGCATCTGGCCGACAATCCGCAGATGGGTCCGGCCCGGGACGATATCCGCCCCGGGCTGCGCTATCTGGTCAGCGGGTCCTACCTGCTGCTCTACCGGATCGACGGCGAGTACATCGAGATCGTCCGCGCCGTGCACGGGCGGCGCGACCTCTACGGCCTCATCTGACCTTACGCGCCCGGGTTCTTGTAGAGGCCACGCCAGTCGATGGCCTTGGCGCCGAAGTCGAGGCGGCACTTGATCTCGACGCCATCGACGTCGAAGCCGTTGCGGGTCTCGATATAGGCGCCCTGCTGGCCTTCCAGATAGGCGTATTCGATGGTGTCGATCTGGTTGGGCGAGGCCGCGAGATACCAAGAGGTGGCGCTGGCGGCATCGAGGCGCGGCTCGCTGATCGGCGACAGCGTCCGGATCGACTGCGGCACCACCTTGGCGCTGTCGGCCGGGACAAGGTTCTGGGCGACCAGTTGCTCGGCCTTCAGTTCGAGGGCCGCGGGGACAATCAGAAAGGCGGGGCGGATGTTCAACACGGTCTTCTTGTCGAGGCCGGTCTGCAGCGCCATCGCCGCCCGGGCCGCGCCGACGCTCGCCACATCCAGTGCCGCACCGGTGCCTGCGAGGTTCTTGTGCGTGGTGTGGAACAGCGCGTTGCCATCGGCCATCGCCGGGTTGGCGGTGATGATGCCCCAGACTACGTCCGACTCCAGCTGGGCGATGGAGTTGCCGTACATCGCCGGGATCCGGGTGAAGGCATCCAGATCGTCGTTGATCAGCACCTGCCGGGTGATGGCCACGACCCGGCCGTAGGTCTTCACGCGGTAGCTCTCCTTGCTCTCGCCGAGCGTGCCGCGCTTGAACTCGCCGCTTTCGCCGACCTCCAGAAGCTGCGGCGCTTCGCCCAGCTGGACGCGGTGCATGGACTTGAAGTCGGTCGCCAGCACCTGGCGGCAGAAGAGCGCGAAGGTCCGGGGATAGGCGTCATAGGCCTGCCGCAGGGTCTTGTTGGTGACGGCCGACAGGATCTCGGGGAAGTCCGAGGTGGAATGCAGCGCCCGGGTCGCCACCTCGTCGCGCGACAGGCCCCGCGTGTTGACCCCGGCATTGCCGAGGCTTTCGCGCGCAAGTTCCAGCAGCGTCATGCCGCGATACTGGCGCGCGGCATCTTCCAGCGGAAACAGCGTCGGGCTGTAGCGGTGCAGGAGCGCATTCGCCACGGCGTCGCGGCGGGTGATGCGCTCGTCGCGGCCGCCGAGGGGCACGGAGACATGCGGGAAGGTCCGGGTCTCGTCCGATTTGGCGGCGACCTGGTCGAGGATCAGGCGACGGGACTCGTCGACGCTGACGCCACGCCTGACCAGGTCCTCGGCGAAGCTGCGTTCGAGGTTCAGACGGCCGGTCAGGTCGTAGATCGTGGACACACGGTCTCGCTCGGCCTCGCGGGCGCGGGTGGCGATGGCCTCGCTGTCGGGTGCGGCAGCCGGTTCCGGCATGCGCCTGGCGGCCTGTTCGGCCTGCGCCGGGGCCGCGACAGGCGGCTGGCGGGTTTCATGGCTGGCGGGAACATCCCCGGCCACGTTGGTCGTGCTCTCAGGCATGGATGCCTCCTTTTGCATGCGGGTGTCGACGATCTCGACGGGATAGCTGGCCTGATCCGCGGCGCGGACCTGCGCGCGGGGATCGGCGGGAACGGTCACGAAGCTGACCTCGAGCGGCGTCCAGCGTTCGACGATGCGCTGCTCGACCTCGCCCTTGGCGGCGGACTCCACCACCTTCACCCGCTCGATGGAATAGCCGACCGAGACGTTGCGGATGATGCCGTCGCTGATCAGCCCGAACATGCGGTCGGCGGCCTGGTCGAGCCCCTCACGGGGGAAGCGGATGGTGGCCTTGCCTTCCTTGCCCTCGATCCAGGCGCGTTCGACCACGCCCACCTGCGAATGCGAGGACCAGACCGAATGGCTGTCGAGCGCCGGGGCCCCGGCGTTGAGGCGCGTCAGGTCCACTGCGCGGTCGCTCACCTCGAGGATCTCGTCGAAGGGCACGGAGGTGTCCCAGCCGGTCCAGCGCCGCCGCCGGACGGCTGCGCCGGTGGTGAAGACGACGTCGACCGATCTAGCCTCGGAATTGACGGTCGCGGGCAGGATGGGCGCGCGCCGCAGCTGCATCGGCAGGGCGACCGGCGCCGCCATGATCGTGTCGGGCATGGCCCTATTCCTTCTCTGGTTCGGATGCGGGAGCGGTCGGTTCCTTGGCCGGATCGCCCGCCTGCGCGCTGCCAGTCTTGGTGACGCGGCGCGGGTCGCTGTCGAGCACGAGGCCGAGGGCATCCAGCTTTGCGTTGGTCGCGGCGATTTCTGCCAGCACCGCGTCCGGGTTGTGGCCCTGCCGGGCAATGGCCTGCGCCAGCGTCATGGTGCCGGTCCGGATCGCCAGCAGGTCGGCCATCGCGTCCTTGTAGGGATCGACCGCGTCGAACTTCGGCGGCGACCATTCCACCGGCACATCCGGAGTCGGGATCTGCCCTGCTGCCCATGCAGCCTCGGTGAACCAGCGCCAGACCGGCGCGCAGAGCATCGGGATGAAGAGCTGCCACTGGACCGCGTCGATCATGCGGCGGAACTCGACGAGACCCGCCCGGATCGAGGAATAGTTGACCTGGGACAGATCCCCGGTCAGCAATTCGTAAGGCACCCGGAACCCGGCTGAGATCGTGTGCAGGCTGGCGCGCTTGTATTCACCGTAGCCGCCGGTCGCCGAGGGCTGGTTGAAGCGGATGTCCTTGCCGCCGCGCGCATAGGCAATCAGCCCGGGCTCGAACTGCTCGACCCGGTTGCCGTCGGCATCGACCACGGACGGCGCGATGCCCTGCTGAGCCTCGTCGTCGCCGAAGACGATCGCGGTGACGCAGGCCTCGGTCTTCTTGCGGACCAGTTCTGCCACCTCGTAGTCGTCGAGGTCACGCAAGCTGCGGATCACCGGTGCGCCCCAGGGAACACCGCGCGCCTGTGTGCGCTGTTTTTCGTAGACATGGGCGATCTCACTCGCCGGGACCGGGCGGCTTTGCAGCCCGTTCTGCAAGGCGCCATAGGCGTCGCCCGGATGCTCGGCGTGCAGCCAGTAGGCCCGCCGCTTGCCGACCGGGTCGAACTCGATCCCCTGCACCAGCCGCCCCGCGCCGAGGGCGCCGGATTTCGTGGCGTCGAGGATGTCGGCCTCCAGCACCTGCAACTGAATCGGCACCGGCAGACCGTCGCTGGCGCGCCGCAACCGGCGGCGGACCAGAACTTCGCCTGCCTCGACCATTTCGCGGCAGATCAGCGTCTGCAGCCCGTAGAAGTCGAGCTGGCCATCGGCATCGCACTCCGCCGTCCACCGCTCGAACAGCCCATCGACCTTTCGGTCCAGCGTGTCGTCGCCACTCGCCGCACGCGGCATGATGCCCGCACCGATGATGTTGTTGACCAGCACCGCGACGGCCTTGGCCGCGTGCGGGTTGTTGCGCACCAGATCGCGCATCCGGTCGCGCAAGAGCGCCCCAGCCACGCCGATCTCGGTGTCGGCCGAGGATCCCGGCGCGCGCCACCCGTCCGTGCGACGGCCCTTGGACGCCCCGTCATAGCCGCGCGTCAGGGTCTCGAAGGCCTGCCGCGCCAGCACGCGACGGGCGGCAGCCCGAGGCGCGATCGTCGCGATAGCGTGATCGAACCAGTTGGCCGACATCAGCGATCCCCGCGCGAGAAGCCCGCCAGCCCGGCGACCGGCAGAGGTCGGGTCGTCCCCGCGATGGCCCGTTCGATGGTGCGGATGCGGCCGAGCAGATCCTCCGCCGAGCCGTAGTCGACCGACTTGCCGTCGTAACTGACCCGGGTCGTGCCGCTGGCATAGGCCCGGCGCAGGGCTGCAAGTTCGGTTTCCGTCCAGTCGGTCATCAGAACCATCCTCCGCGTCGGCCAAGCCAATCCGACTGCCGTTTTCCCTGGGGCGCGGTTTGCGGTCGATTGACCCGCCCCGCACCATCGATTTCCGTTGGCGCCGCCCCGAGCTGATCCTCGAGGTCGCGCCATTTTTCGTCGGTCCAGCGATCCGCACCCGCGATCCAGGCGGCGGCGCGGGCATAGACCCGGCAGTCCAGCGCCTCGTTGCGTTCGCGCAGCTTCTGCCATTCGAGCTTGGCGAAGCCGCGCTTCGTGCGCACCGTCACCAGCTGTTCCGCTACGACCTGTTTCAGCCATTCGCTTTCCACCCATGTCGGCAGGTGGATCGTCCCGGGCGGGAACGCTGCGCCCTCGGCGCGTTCCTCATCGGTCGGCCTCTCCAACCGAAGGAAGCGATAGGTCTCGGCCTTGAAGGTCGACACAGCCACGGTCCAGAGCCGCGCCCCCCGCCGCAGACGTTTGCCGCCCTCGGTCGCGTCGACGAAGGTCGGGCCGGACACCGGACTGGATCGGTTGAACCCCTCGACGCCCTTGACCGGCGAGACCTGCGCGAAGCCCTGCGCCCGCGACCAGGAATAGACCGCCGGGGCCTCGTAGCCGGTGTCGATGGCGAGCCGAGCGATGCGCAGCTGCGCGCCGCGTTCGTGCGGCCAGCTTCTGTCTAGCAGCGCGGTCAGTTCCGACCATGCGTCGTGCCGATCCGGCCCGCCCTCGATCACGACGTGATCGACCAGCCAGCTTTCCAGCCCACGCCCCCAGGCCCAGACGTCGACCTCGATCCGGTCCTTCTGCACATCGGCCCCGGCGGTCAGGAACAACCCGCCCGCTGGCACCGTGCCGGATGTCCAGCGCTCGCGCCGGTCGTAGAGCCGCTGCCAGTCGGGGGCTTCCCCGGTTTCGACCCATGTCTCGCCAAGGATCGTGTTGCGGAATGCCTTGATCGCCTCGTCCGATCCTTGGGCCGCTTCCCATGACCGCACGATCCGCTCCCAACTCAGCCAGCCGATCGGCGAGTACAGCGCCGAGAGGTGATACCCGACCGTCGTCGGATCGGCGGCCGTGGCGGTCGCCCGCCATTCGCCGCCCTCCAGCATGGCCGTCTTGTGGTGTTCCGCGATTGCCGCCTCACAGCCCTCGCAGATGTATTCCGCCGTTTCCGGGCGGCCCTTCTCCCAGCGCAGCCGGTCGAACTTCAGCCATTGCATCGCGCCGCAATGCGGGCACGGCACGAAGAACCGGCGCTGGTCGCTGGCCTCGTATTCCCGCTCAATGCGCGACAGCCCCCGGATCGTGGGCGTCGAGACCAGGAACACCTTGCGCCGGTGGGCGAAGGTCAGCGACCGGGCCTCGGCCAGCGTCACGGGATCGCCTTCCTCGTCGGCCGAGGCCGGATAGGCGTCGACCTCGTCGAGGAAGATGTAACGCGCCGGGGTCGAGCGCAGCCCGACCGCCGAGTTCGCGCCCGTCATGATCAGGATGCCGCCCGCGAATTCCTTGGACAGCATGGTGTTGCCCGCGTCGCGGGACCGGGCCGGTTTGACCCGCTCCCGCAGCTCGGGGCTCTCGTCGATCAGCGGATCGATCCGCTGCCGCGAGTTGCGTTTCGCCAGTTCCACCGTCGGCTGGACCGCCAACATCGGCCCCGGCGCCTGGTGGATGGCGAACCCGATCCAGTTGTTCCCGGCCTCGGTCGCGCCGACCTGCGCCGCCTTCATGAACACGATCCGCTGTGTGGGATCGCCGGGCGACAGCCGATCCATGATCTCGCGCATGTAGGGCGTGCGCCCGGTGCGGTACCGCCCAGGCTCGGCCGAGGCGCGGCCTGAAAGCATGCGGTGCCGGTCGGCCCATTCCGAAACCGCCAGGTCGGGGTCAGGCCGCAGCCCGCTGCCCCAGGCACGCAGGATCTCGCCCGCGCCGTCGAAGTCTGTCAGCGGGTCATTTTCAGCGGAAGTCGGGCCGGACCTCGGCGAGTTCCTCGAGGTGGGCACGGACATGTTTCTCCAGGACCTTCTGCATCGCGGCTGGCTCGACCCCCAGATCGGCCGCCATCAGCGCCGCCGCGCGTGCAGGCCAGTTCACCCAAGCGTCCCGCACTTCCCGCGCCAGGCGGAACACCAGCGCCAGCGCGCGCGCTCGCTCGATCAATTCCCCCTTCAGCTTCTGGAGCCGGATGCGTCGCTCCTGCGCCTTCAGCACCTCGTTGGCGGTCTTCGCCTGCAGGAAGGTCGTGCCGCCACCGACCGCAGGGACCGCGAGGCCCTGTTCGCGCAGGGTGTCGCCGACGGCAGCCACTGCCGCCTCGGGGACGGGTTTCAGCTTAGGTTCGGGCGGCTTGCGGGTCTTGGACGGGTCAGTGGTTTCAGACCGACGCACATCGCTGGCGGCCGCGTTTATGCTGCCATCGGGATAGAGGACCAGCCGTTCGGCCGTCTTCGCCTTCTGGATCGCGCCCCGCGACAGCCCGACATGCGCGGCGTACTGGCGCTCGCTCATGCCCTGCATCGACGGCTCCGATTATCATTCAGTTTCATGTGCTTATCTCGTTGATAAGCGTCGCGACCGGAGCGAACGTCCCTCCAGAAGGACGATGCAACTCGACCCAAGGAGCCACCCCGATGACCTGCCGCAAGACCGACAACACCAAGGCCCTCGACGCCTTCATCGCCGCCAAATGCGAGATCGACGCGATGCTGGCACGCCTCGCTGCCCTCAGCGCCGACCATTTCGAAACCAGCCCCGACGAGATCCATTGGGGGCACGTCGGCACCCTGAACCACTACCGCGCCAAGCTGCGCGAGATCACCGACGGCGCCTTCAAGGAGGGCGAACACGCAATCTGACCATCTGCCAACGCCAAAGCTCCAGCCGCGCGCCCAGCGCGGCTTGGGGTCGTAGGAGGGCTGCGGCAGTCGCGGCCCCGCGAACGGAGACGACCCCATGACCCAGATCCAGTTGACCGACACCCAAGCCGTTGTCCTCTCGGCGGCCTGCGCGCGCGACGATGGCGCGGTCTTTCCTGTCACCGCCAAGCTGAAGGGCGGCGCCGTTGGCAATGTCTGCAAGAGCCTCCTTAAGCTCGGACTGATCGAGGAAATCCCGGCCACCGACCTCAACACCGTCTGGCGGCACGACGAAGCGCGCGGCCCGATCACCCTGCGCGCGACGCCGCTGGCACAGAGCACGCTTGGGATCACGGAGGCCGAAACGACCACGACGCCTGCCGAAACCGTCACCGCGTCTGTCCAGCGCCGCAAAGGCACCAAGCAGGAATCGCTGATCGAGATGTTGCGCGTGCCGGGCGGCGCCACCATCGAAGAGATCGCCACCGCGCTCGAATGGGCTGCCCACACGGTCAGAGGGGCCATGGCTGGCCCCCTGAAGAAGAAGCTCGGGCTCGAGGTGACCTCGGAGAAGGTCGAAGGGCGCGGCCGGGTGTACCGGCTTCCCGCCGCCTGACCCAACGCCAGAAATGCTACGCCGCCGCCCCGACCGGGCGGCGGCCTGTATCTACGATGGCCTCGTCAGTGTCGCTGTGAGACCGACCAATGACACCTGCGCCAGCAGCCACTTTCCGGCTGCCATGCGCTTCTGGACATACACGCGATGCTCTTCGGGCGAGGGCGGGCACTTCCGCTTATGGCGCTGGCTGTTGCAGTACCAGCAGGCCGCAACGATGTTCTCATCCGTGTCGCTACCACCGTCGGAGCGGGCGTGTAGATGCTCGGCGGTGCAGCGTAGCGCCTTTGGGGTCCGCCTCGTTTGGTAGTTTCGTTGAGAAGTTGCGGCTTCCACAGCATCGTCCCACATCGGCAGGCCGCAATAGTAGCAGCGGCCACCTTGGGCCATCATCTTCCTTTGACGGATACGTTTAACAGATCCCATGACACGGGTCCTTTCATTCGACTTCGTGAGAAGCGAATGCGCGACGCCCGTAACGGACGCTCCCCGGCTGGAAGCTCCTGCTCGCGCGAGGCCCGGTGATCCGTGGCTCCGCATGCCGGACCGCGAAACCTGCAGGACAAGACCTCAGGTCAGAGTAGCCGCTGGCTTACTCAATTCGGCCGAGGCCAAATTCGCAGCAGCGCCAGGATAAATGATCGTCCCGCATCACGTCAACGGAACCTTTCGAACAGCCGCCGCAGGACGTAGGACCGCGCGATGCTGACCACGGTGAACACCGCGCCCATCTTCAGGTTCTGGGCCAGCGTCGTGTGCAGCCCGAAGATAGGGAAGATCACGATCTGCGTGACCACGGCGACGCCATAGCCGACGATTACGTTGGCGACGGACTCGACCAGCGACATGAGGCGGGTCTGGCTCATGCCTCCACCTCATCCATCGGCCAGCAATTCAGCCGCCAGAGTTCGCAGCGCATGCGCCGCAACCAGGGGGACCACGCCATTGCCACAGAGGCGAAGCCGGTCCACCCGGTGGGCCAGCCCATCAGCGCCTCGACGAACAGCGGGTTCAAGGTCCGGCGCGCATCGCAGGTATCGCGCCCAGCCATCGGCGTCGTGAGGACCTGGCGGCCAAGCAGGCCGTTGACCGGCGTGTTCGCCAAGCTCGTCGCGCCGTCCTTGTGATCGCGCGCCGTCGGCGTCATCCACAGCCCCGCCGAATGCGTCAGGTCCGCTGTCCGGCGATTGCCCGCGCTCGGCTTGCAGCCATCGTTCGCCATCGGCGTCGGCCAGAGCGCGGCCGTCGTCGCGAGGTTCATGCCGTGCTGCCCCGCTTCCTGCGAGGGCGTCGGCTTCGTCTGCCGGTTCTCGTTCGCACTGGCACGGGGCGTCGGCCAGAGGCGCAGCAGTTCCGTCCGGTTCCCGCCACTCGACCGGGTGCCAGAGCAGGCGCGCGGGGTCGGCCAACTCGTCGCCTTCGCGGATGCCCAGGACGAAGAGCCGCTCGCGCCTGTGGTGCGCGCCGACTTCCGCCGCCGTGAACAGGCCTGCCGCAAGGCGGTAGCCCATGCCGACCAGTCCGCTGGCGACTTCGGGGAAGCCGAGGCGGAGATGATGGGCGACATTTTCGAGGAAGACGAAGGGCGGTTTGATTTCGCCGATGATGCGAGCGACATGCGGCCAGAGGTGGCGCGGGTCGTCGGCACCCCGGCGCTTGCCCGCGACGGAGAACGGCTGGCACGGATAGCCCGCAGTGACGATATCCACCGCGCCGCGCCAAGGGCGGCCGTCGAAGGTGGCAACATCGTCCCAGACAGGCGCGCGATCCAGGGACGCGTCCTCCATCCGCGCCACGAGCGTGGCTGCGGCGAAGGTTTCCCGTTCGACATGGCCCACAGCACGATATCCGGGGATGGCGATGGTGAGCCCGAGGTCAAGCCCGCCCGCGCCAGAGCACAGCGAGAGTCCGAACAGGGACGCGTCTCCGGCTCCGGAAGCGCGTCCGGAGGAAGGTAAAGCCAGGTCATGCATGTCACGCTGCGGTTTCGGTTTGGTTTTCAGGTGCGGCCGGGGCTTCGCCCAGCCGCTCGGTTCTGACCTGTGCAAAGGTCCGACCATCTCCGTCGAGGATCGCGTCGCGGCCGGTCTCGGCCTGCCAGCGCTCGACGGCGACATCGACATAGGCCGAGCTGATTTCCATCGCGAAGACGCGGCGGCCGTTGGCTTCGCCCGCCATGATCTGCGAGCCCGAACCTGAGAACGGCTCGTAGCAGAGACCGCCCCGCGCAACATGCTGGCGCATCGGGATGCCGAAGGCGTCGAGCGGTTTCGGCGTCGGATGGTCGGGCCGGTCGTCCTTGGCGAAGCTGGGCAGCGCCCATGTGGATGGCAGGGTTTCTTCCGCCACCTTCGGCGGGCGGTTCGGGCGGCGCCAGCCCATGAAACAGGGCTCGTGCTTCCAAAGGTAGTGTGATCTCGTCAGGACGCCGCGGTCCTTCACCCAGATGATCTGCTGGTGGACAAAAGCGCCCGCCTTTTCCCAGCAGGCTTCCAGCATCGCCTGGCGGCGCGAAGCGTGCCAGCAATACCAGGCGGCGTCCTCGGCGATGGCCTCGGCCACCGCGGCCGCAATGAAGCCCTCGTAAAGCTCGGCCCCCTGCGAGCTGTCGTCCCAGGTCGTGCCGTAGGACGCCGACCAATCCTTGTTCCGTGTCGGATGGTTGGAACCGTCGTAGTCCACGAGATACGGTGGGTCGGTCGCGAACAGGATCGCCCGCTCGCCGTTCATCAGGCGGCGCACGTCGGCCGCGCAGGTGCTGTCACCGCAGAGCAGACGGTGGTCGCCGAGGATCCACAGATCGCCGGTGCGCGACGCCGGGTTGCGCGGCGGTTCGGGGATGATCACCGGCGGCACCGAGCCCCCGGCGCCACCTTCTTCACCGTCCCCCTCCGGAACGAAGGCCAAGAGCTTGTCGAGTTCGCCGTCGGAAAAGCCGACCAGCGAAAGGTCGAAATCCTCTGCCAGCAGGTCGTTCAGTTCCGCCGACAGCAGCGCCTCGTCCCAGGTGCCGAGTTCCGTCAGCTTGTTGTCCGCGATCCGGTAAGCCCGACGCTGCGCCTCCGTCAGATGCCCGAGAACGATCACCGGTGCTTCCGTCAGCCCCAGCTGCGTCGCTGCCAGCACCCGGCCATGGCCCGCGATCAGCTCGCCGCCCTCGCCGACCAGACAGGGCACGGTCCAGCCGAACTCGGCCATGCTGGCGGCAATCTTCGCGACCTGATCCGCGCCATGTGCCTTCGCGTTCCTTGCGTAGGGCTGGAGGCGCGACAGCGGCCAGGTCTCGATCCGATCCGGGGCAAAGCTCAGCGTCATGGTTGGGTCATTCCTCGGATCAGAGTGGATACCCCTGGCTTCCGGACTCCGGGGTCCATTCTGGACTCCACGCGGGGTCCTGTGGCCACCAGGGGTGTCCAGCATCAAGGGTTTGAATTTGCAGTGTTTCAGGCGGGCTCAGGCGACGCTGGCTTCCGGGTGGCTTCCCAAAAATCCGGCCCTGTCGCTAGCGATGTGCCGCGCTTCGCCCGCCAGCATACGAATGTCGCCAGGAAGGAACCGCCAACTCGCCGGGGCTGGACCCCGACCGGACTCTCGCTGGATACCGGAAGCCAGTGGCCCCCTGCCCCGCGCGCGCCTCTCCCGAGCATATCAACTTTCTAGCCCGGGAGAGGGCTTTCTGTCCCTTCGAAAACTGTCCGCCGGACAATTTTCTATCTGGAACGCAGGGTTACGCGTCACTGGCTAGGTCGATTACCCTCTGCTTCGACAGGTTGCGGTTGAACCGCCGCTTGTTGAGAGTGAGGGCGATCACCGCGAGGCCGAATTGCCAGTGCTGATGCGCGGCCGACCGGTGCAGCCCTGCGGACCAGCATATCTCCTTCCACCGCTCGCCATGGGCTTTCATCCAGACGATGCGACCGTCCACCGGCTCGAGGCAGGCAGTCCAGGTCAGCGTTTCCTCCATGCGGCTGATCGCCTGCGGCGAGGGAAGCACGCGCATGGGCTTGGGTTCCTGCCCGACCTTGTCGCCAAAGCTGTGCAGGACCGCAGGCCATGTGCTGAAGTAGCCCTGCCTGCGTGGCTCGGGCAGACGCTTCAGGACGAAGGCGGCCTCGGCCAGCCGTTCCTCGACCAGCGCGGGGGTCCAGACAGTCATCGCTGCACCTCCCGCCCGGTCGCAGCTGGGCCGTAAAGCTTTTCGCCCAACTGTCGCACCAGTTCCCGCTCGGGCCAGGTCAGGCGGTGATCGTCGAGGGCGACGGCCAACACGCGCTGTTCGTGCCAGCCATCGCGTTTGACCTCATCGGGGTTCCGACGCCGGCCGCCATAGCCTTTCGGCGTGAACCGCATCCCGGTCATTGCAGGCCCCCCTTGGTCTCGAGCGCCCAGAACAGGATCGCGATGGCATCTGCCTCGTTGTCATCGGCGGGGCTGAACCCCCGCGCCCGGGCGGCAGCGATCATTGCCGCCTTGTCGGCGTTGCCCTTGCCGGTGGCATGGCGCTTGATGGTACCGACCGGGACGCCCTCGTAAGGCACGCCCCGCAGTTCCGCCCATGCGGTCAGCGTGGCCATCAGCCCGCCATAGACATGGGCGGCGTCGGTTGCGGCGTGGCGACGAACTTCTTCGAACCAGATGGATGCGATGGGCCCGGACAGACGATCCAGCTCGCCCAGCCAGTTGGTGAACCGCAGATAGCGCATGCCACCGCCGTCGAAGCGACCGGGACGGAAGGAGACGGTGCCACTGGTGATCAGCCCATCAAGGCCCTGCAGCGCCCATCCCGTCGTGGTGCCGAGGTCGAGGGCCAACAGGGTGCGGCCGAACCGGACGGCGGTCGGCAGATCTGGGATGGCCACATGGGGTTGGGTGGCGAAGGTCAGGTCAGCCATGGGTGGTCTCCTCTTCTGGTTGGCTGCTCGGTGGAAGGCGACATCGGGTGTATGTTGCGGAAGGTCGGGGATTCGGTTGTCAGGTCGGGTGATCGGACCCGCGACAGGCCCCGCGCGCGAAACCCCTGGGGGTGGGCGTGGGAGAACCCGCCTGCGGCGTTCTCCCCCACCCCCGTAGGGGGTGGTTTCACCCCCTAAACTTGGAACACCGATCAAGACACTGACAGGAAACGGAAATTCCAGTTTCGGGAGGTGGGTTTCGGTCGATCCTGCCGAAACTGGTTGCAGCGTAGCCGTTGCGCCATCCGCGCAATCCTGCAGGGGCAGTTTCGGAAGCGGGCCGAAACTGGTCACAACTTGACCCTGCGTGGTCCTGCGTGAGGATGGCGAGGCAGTCTCAGTGGCGGGGCCAATCTGGTTCAAACTGGTCCCTGCGCATTGCCGCGCAAAGCAGTTGTCGGGGGCGATCATGGCCGTTCCCCCTCGGGATAGACCCAGACATGCGGGTTCTCGACCTCGAGAAGCGC
This sequence comes from Rhodobacter xanthinilyticus, assembly GCF_001856665.1. NCBI lineage: Bacteria > Pseudomonadati > Pseudomonadota > Alphaproteobacteria > Rhodobacterales > Rhodobacter > Rhodobacter xanthinilyticus. The sequence continues at coordinate 3,302,676 of NZ_CP017781.1, forward strand.
GCCGGTCTGAGGCGATTTGTAATGGGTCGGCAGCACCGCAACGCGGACGGGCGTGACTTCGCCGGTCTCCGGATCGACCTCCTCGCCGCCTGTAGGCATGACCATTCCCTCGACGCAGAGGTATCCGAAACGCGAGCGTGACGGCCCAAGACCATAGGGGCCGCCGTCGCGGACGAACTTGATGCCACCCTTGGTGGCCTGCACGGCGATCCGGTCGCGGATGGCATCCTTGCCTCCCAGACCGCCCTTGTTCTCGAAGACTTCTGCGAACTGGTTGACGGTGTAGAGCCGCCCCTCGGCCGCCTCCTCGAGCAGGATGGAGAGGATCACCTCCTGCTTGCGCACGCGCTCGGCGTCGTATTTCGCGCCAACCTCAGCTCGGACCAGGCGCTCGTTCATCGGGTTGATCTCGACCCACTGGCCGCCGACCTTGTCGATCAGCTTCGAGGGCAGCGCCGGGCCATTCCTGAGCTCGATCTCGAGTTTGCGCTCCGGTGCGTCCTCATCCGGCCGGTGCAGGATCAGGCCGGAGGTATAGAAGCCCCGGAGCGCGCTGGCCCCCGACAGGGCGAGGAACGGATCGTCCTTCAGCTGCTGCTTCGACAGCTTTCGCGTGTGATGGACCAGGATCACCCCGCAGGCGGGGTTGATGTAATCCCGCAGCACCTCGACCCGGTCCTTGAGGAAGAACATCATGGCGGTATTGTCATTTTCGCCGCCACTGCTCCCATGTGAATTGGCCGGACCGCCGTCGAAGATGTTGCGGATCGGGTCGATGCAGATGATGTCCGGGCCCGCATCCGGAAACGCCGCCTGGATGGCGCGCGCCACCCGGATGCTGCCTTCGGCATCGAGCAGCAGCTTCAGCTTGGGCGTTGCCACGAAGGTGTCGCGTGCTGCTGCCAGAACCCTGGCGGGCAGCGCGATCTGGCCCAGCCGTTCGCGCAGGTAGTGATATTGGATCTCGGCCTGCAGGTAGAACACCCGCAGCGGGCGCGGCGGGGTGAAGCCAAGGAAGGGCTGACCGGCGGCCATGTGGACCAGCCAGCTGATCGTCAGATCGCTCTTGCCGACCTTCGGCGCACCGCCCAGCACCAAAAGTCCGCCCGGCGTGAGCACACGGGGCGCGATGATGTCCTCGGGCATCGGGCTGGCATCGTCCAGCAGCGCGCCGAGCGTGAAGGTGGGCATTTCACTGGGTGCGGGGGCTGCGCTCTCGAGGCGGACCAGCGGCGGCCCGTTCTTCTGGACATGCAGATCCCAGAGCCGCTCGGACTCGCGCTGAAGGCGCTCGATCGGCCAGGAGGGCCGGAGCATCGCGGAATTGTAGCCGCAGATCGCCTGCCAGCCCTCGTCCTTCGACATCCGGCCTTCGTGGACCATGCGGATGAAATGGCCGATCGCGGCCGATGCGCCTTCGAAGCGGGACCAGTCGTCCTGCCCGCCCTCGCGCACTGGGGTCACCAAGACATCGTCGAGGCGGGGCTTGTCCGGGGTGACACTGCCGCTGGCGACCATCCCGGCCCCCGGCAAGGGCGGCATTTCGGCGACGCGCTCTGCGAACTCGTCGAGATCGACCTCGACGGAATGGTGCTCGCGAATTTGCACCAGCCGCTGGTTGCCATGCTTGTGATAGACTGTGCCTGCCACTCTGATCGGCTGGTGCGCAGACCGAAAATGCGTGTCGCCGCCGACCTTCAGGGCAATCTCGCCCCGCAGGCGGCAAAGACTTGCCAGCGCCGCCCCCTCGGCGGGTTCGGTCATCTTCCACCAGACATGCAGCTTGGCTGCACCTTCGGACGTCCGCCCACCGCTCTCGATGATCAGGGTGGGTTGACCCAGATGACGCAACAGATGAGCGAGCTTGGCAGGGATGTCGCCCGCGTCGAGGTCGACGACCAGAGCCTGCATTTGCAGGACTTCGGCGGCTTTGGCCTGCCCTGCCCCGGCGACCGTGCCGGGGATCACGTAGACGGCGGCCCCTTCGCGCCAGGCCCAGTTGGCGAAGGTGGCGAGCTTGCCAGCTGCCGTGGCGTCAGCGTCCATCCAGACGTTGTGGGGCCGGCCCTCCTTGCCCTGCCCCATGTCGACAAAGCCCCGGACCGGGATCTGGCCCTCGCACCAGCCGAACACGACATCAAGGAACGTCGCGATCTGGACCGGGTCTGGCTCAACGCCAAACGGATCTTCTGCCCCCGGGGCGTCGTTGAAATCCTGCCATGGGCTGAAGTGGATGATTTTGTCGTCGCTCATGCGGGCAGCCCCCAACAGCGTGCAGCCCATGGGCAGAAGCGGCATTCGAAGAAGTCGCGATTGGTGGCGATCCGGGGCAGCAGCTCGCCCGCATCGGTCGCCTGCAGGATCCGCACGCCCCGGTCCGACATGCGCTGCGCGAGCCCTGCATCGAAGGGCACAAGCTCGTGGTGCAGTTCGGCGGTGTCCTTGTTGATCGCCGTGAACAGCGCCGGATGGGCCGATATGCCGGGGACCGTCCCTTCCATGTAGGCCTGGTAGAGCGCGATCTGCGCGGCATAGACCGGCTTCGCGACGGCGACCCCGTCCTTGACGCAGGCCCGCCAGTTCTTCGCGTTCATGGTCTTGCATTCCCAAAGCGCTGGAACGCCGATGCCAAGCGGCGCAGGTGCCGCGGCGATGATCCCGTCGACATGGCCCCGGATGCGCCCCCCCGCGACGGAAAAGCCGAACTGTTCGCCATCGGGGCGATTGCCCTTGCGGGTGTAGAGGTCGATCCCGGCCGCGCGCAGCCAGCGGATTGCGAGATCCTCGAGCTGGTGGCCGATCTCGAAGATCCGCAGCGTCTGGCCGCCGAAATCCGCGCCCTCATCCTTGGGCGCGCCTGCGAATTCGAACTGCAGCGCGCGCTCGCAGGCATGGCCCAGCCGGGATGCGCCGAGATAGGTTCGAGGTGGCGTGGCCTCGCGCTCGGCGATCAACGCGGCATCGATGGCAGCGTTGACGCGTTCGGCGATGCCGGGGCGGTGATTGTAGTCCAGCATCAGAACGGCACCTCCGCCGTGGCGGCGATGCGCGACATCTCGGCGCCGTAGCCCTCCAGCACTTCCTCGATCAGAGCGGTGACCTCGGCCGCCGTGAGATCGCGAAGCCGCTTGTCCCAGCCGATCTGGTCCATCGTCTGGCCCAGACGCTTCATCACCAGCGCGATGGCCGCGCGCTCTTCCTCGGTCATTCCCTGCATGGTCAGTCCTTTGCGATGGCGGGCCGCGAACCAGGTCTGGCAGGGCATCGAGCAGAACCAGCGATGCTTGCGGGGGCGTGGTTTGGCGGGGTTGAAGAAGCCGAAGCCTTGCGCGGGACGCAGGCAGACGGCACAGGGCACGAAGCGTGGGTGCCAGAGGCGTGCACGGTCCGAAACCTGGTCGGGTGCAGATGCGATTTCCGCGACATGGTTCACGCCGCCCTCCCGATGTCCGGGCTGGCACGGCCGACAAGCTGGCGGATTTCACGCTTGTTGAAACCGAAGGTCATCAGCGCCGAAGCGCGATAGCGGGTCAGGCCATAGTCCCGCCGGAACTCAGGCGGCAGGTATTGCAGCTGCTTTTCGGTTGCGGCCTGCTTCAGCCAGCCCTTCGATTTGAAGGCGCTTTCGTCGGTCTCGTATTCGTTCAGCCAGTCATCGGCCTGCGCGAGGCAAACCGTCCGCTCGCCCACGCCCAGAAGCCGGGGTGCACGCCCCTTCGCACCGCCCACCGCGTGCCAGCGTCCATCGAGAAAGAAGATCCCGCCCCAGGCATTGAAGCCGTTGGCCATCAGGGCCGCGTCATCGCCGAACAGATCGACCCATGCGAAACTTGACCGTTTGAGAAGGTCGATCTCGGACATGATGAAACCCGAGAGCGGGACGGCATCCTGGCCCTCGCCTTGCTCCTCCAGGTCGCGCGCGAACACCTCGCCGCAGAGCGGGCACTCCATGGCGGCAAGCGGGATTTCCGCTTCGCAGGCCGGGCAGGTTTTCGTCGGCGCCTCACCGGCCTCGGTCTTGCCGTCGAGGTCGACATCCTGTTCCAGCGTGCCGTGGATCAGGCTCGATGTCCCGAAATCCAGCACGATGCAGTCGGTCTTCACGACACCGGGGTGTTCCTCGGGATCGACCGTGCGCAGACCGCGCCCGACCATCTGGATCATGGTGGACTTGTAGGAACTCGGCCGCAGCAGCACGACGCAGGAGGTGGGCGGATGGTCCCAGCCCTCGGTCAGCACGGCCACGTTGACGATGACGCGGATTTCGCCTGAGGCATAGGCGGCGAGGATCCGGCGACGCGTGCTGGCATCGAGATCGCCATGGATGACGGCCGCCGAAACACCTGCGCCTTTGAAGGCCGCCGCGACGTTTTCGGCATGGGCGACGGTGGAACAGAAGACCACGGTCGGCCGCTCGCTCGCCTTTTCCTGCCAGTGCCGGACCACCTCGTCCGTCACCGGCGCGCGGTTCATGATCTGCGCGACCTCGGTCATGTCGTAATCCGCGGCGCTCTTGCGCACCGCGCGCAGTTGGTCCTGCACACCGACATCGATGACGTAGGTGCGGGGTGGGACGAGGTGGCCCGAGGCGATCAGCTCGCCCAGCCGCACCTGGTCGCCGACATTGTCGAAGATCTCGCGCAGACCCTTGCGGTCACCCCGGTTCGGCGTGGCGGTGACGCCGAAGATCCGGCAGGCGGGGTTGGCACCCCGGACATGATCGATGATCCGGCGGTAGCTGTCAGCCACCGCGTGATGCGCCTCGTCGATGACCAGCAGGTCGAGCGCGGGCATCGCGGCCAGATTGGTGGGTCGCGAGAGGGTCGGCACCATGGCGAAGGTCGCACGTCCGGCCCAGCTCTTGGCCTCGGCATCGACGACGGACGTGGGGATGCCAGGCGCGACCCGGCCGAACTTCGCCCGGTTCTGCGCGGTCAACTCGTCGCGATGGGCCAGGATGCAGGCCTTGGCATCACCGCCCTCGAGGGACTTCGCGACAACCGCCGACAGGGCGATGGTCTTGCCGAAGCCCGTCGAGGCGATGCTGAGGGTGTTGCCGTGATCGCAGAGCGCAGCGAGGCTGCGCTCCACGAACAGGCTCTGACGGGGGCGAAGGCGCATGGATCAGGCCCTCACTGTGCCCAGGAGGGACGACCGGGCACCGGCGACGCAGGTTGCTGCTGGACCGGCTGCTGCGCCGCGGGTTGTGCGGGCGGGTGATAGCCCGGTTGCGCCGCCAGCCCCATGTGCTGGGCATAGTCACGATGGTCCAGCGTCACCGCGCTGCGGATTTCGTTCTTGTCGTCGCCGGTGGCATCGGTGCCGACATCGATCCGGGCGAGGAACTCGATCCCATCCAGATCCCCGAGCCCGTTGATCCGCCGCGCCGCTTGCGCCTGCGGGGACTGGTCCTTGTCGGAAATCCCTCGCGCCGAGTTCAGCATGCCGCGGATCATGCTGCGGCCCATGTTGGCCCAATCGGGCCCTTTCGGGCTGTAGAGACCGATCAGGGTGAAGATCTTGCGCCGGGCATACTGGCCTTCGGTCACCGTAAACTCGCCGTTCAGGTACACGGCGCCGGTCGAGCCGCGGGTGGCATAGCCCCCGGTCCAGCCCTGCGATGCGTCGTCGAAGCCGCCAGGGCGGATCGTCAGCCGCACCTTGGCCAGCGTGCCCTTGGGGATGAGGTTGGTGTTGGACTGCGCGTCGTTGAAGTCGTTCCAGGAACCCATGGGGTGTCTCCTCTGCGGATCAGGATTGCGGAAGGGGGTGATCGGCCGCGCCATCAGCGAGCGGCGTGAAGGTCAGGCGGCGGGGCGCGGGCGTGCCGGGGGCGCGGATCTTCTCCATCAGGCGGCCAAGATGCGGCTCTTCCACCGGGCCAAGGCGACCGGAACGGTCCTTGGCAGGGAAGCCCCAGGGGTTGATGGTGTGGCAAACGAAGGCGCGGTAGGGATCACCGCCGTCGGCCTTCAACTCGGCCATGGTGATCACTTCGTCGACGATCCCCGGCAGTTCGAGGCCGGTCTTCGAGCCGTCGATCTGCGGCTGGAAAATGCGACGGTTGAAGTCGTCGAACTTCTCGTCGAGGATCCCCACGAACCAGACGTTGCGGCCCCGGGTGTGCTGGAGGTGGGTCAGCCAAGCGATCATCTCGCGCCCGTGCAACCCGTAGGCCCCGCGCACATCCGGCTTGCCGGTCTTTTCCGACAGCGCCTCGGGTTGGCCCTTGCACCATTGGAAGCAGAGACGCCCTGCCACAGTGATCGAGTCGACGAAGATGGTGTCGTAGCGGTCGAGCGCGGCGGGATCGCCGAACTTCTGGCAGACAGCGGCATGATGCGCGGGGCTGTAGGGCTGTTCGTCGCGCAGCGCCGGATTGGGCCCGCCGATGAACACTGCGAAATCCCGACACTCTGCCCATGTGCGCGGCCGGATGCTGTCACCCGGCCAGCCCTCGATGGCCAGATCGCCCGCCTCGAGGTCGATGAACAGCGTGCGGGCCGGGTCGAGCGTCCAGAGGAGGCTGGTCTTGCCGATGCCGGACTTGCCGAAGATGCAACCCTTGATGCCGCGGGGCTCGGCCAGCCGCTGGTCGGCGGTGATGATGGGCAGGCTCACGCGCGGTCCTCCTGCGGCAGGAGGTCGATCTTCAGCGTGCCGGTCTTGACGGTGCGGGCGGGCTCGAAGCCCTGGCGGATCGCCTCGGGCCAGGCGACATAGGCGCGCTCGGGCACCTTGAAGCTGATCTCGACGTATTCGGCCGGATCCTCTCCCGCGGCGCGGATGCGCTCGACCATGACGGCGAGCTTGGCCTGATCCCATTCGACGCGTTTCGGCAGGTCGGCGACCACCGTGAAATCGCCATCGACAATGCGGACGGTGCCGGTGTCCTTGCCACAGGCGCGGCGCGCTTCGGCAGCGCGGGCGGCGTAGCGGACCTCGAGCGCGGTGGAAAACCGTGCGGTGACGGCCTTCATCTGTTTGGCGGCAGCATCGATCTCGCGCTGCAGGGCGGCCAGAAGCTCGACGGGAAGCTGGGCGATCTCGCCTGCGGGCAGGTTGATCAGCTGATCGATGCTGGGGGTGTTCTGCGGGAACGTCATGGGGGTCTCCGTGATGGGGAATGGGGTCAGGCGGCCTCGAGGAGGCGCACCGAAAGGGAGGGACCGGCCTGGCGGGGTCTGGCCCGGGCGATGGCGATGTAGGCGAACTGGTCGGGGCCGATCCGGGCTTGCACGAGGTGAACAAGACCCTGCTCGGCGGCACGCAGCGCGGCCGATGCCACCAGGCGCAGGGCGCGCTGCTGTTCGGCGGGCAGCTTCGAGATGACGGAGGTTGCGTCGACCGCGAGAAAGCCGCGATGGTAGACCAGCGTCTCGCCGGGGGCGGCCTGCGCGATCCAGGCCGAAAGCCCGACCTCGTCGAGCGCTGGTCCGGCCGCGCCGAAGATCGACACAACACCCGTGGCCCGGAGGATGGAATGACGGGCCATCATGCCGCGCCCCGATCCGCGGTGCTGCGCCGCTGGCGGGCCTGCTCGTAGGCCAGCACATCCTCGAGCCGGTAGACCACACGGCCACCGATTTTCAGGAAGGCCGGGCCCTCGCCGGTCCAGCGCCAGCGTTCAAGAGTGCGCGCCGAAATGCTCCAGCGTGCGGCGAGTTCGGTCTGGTTCAGGCAGGTTCTGGTCTGCATCGTCCTCTCCCGGTGTGTTGTTGGGAGGAAGATGCACGGGGCGATGCGGGGATGTCGTCGGGATCAGAGTGGGATGCGGCGGGGGATCAGCCGGACCGTTTCAATCATGGGGTGAAACGTATGACGGTGGGATCGCCATCCCCCTCCATCCCCCGGTGCATCCCACAGCGGGAAGCAAACAGGGACGCGCGGAGGGTCCGACTCAGAGGCCAGCGAGGCGATAGGCCCCACGGCCGTTCGACTCGATGAGCAGCGGCCAGTCCTTCTTGGACTTGAAGACGTCGGCCATCTTGAGGCTGCGCGACCCCGCCTGCGAAAGCACTGCCTTGCCGCTCTGCCACGGATCGCCCTGCTTGGCCGCCGCATGCAGGATCCGCACGACCTGTGCCTGGATCGGACCCAGCCGGAACTCCCGGCCATGGCAGCGGACGCTCTGATAGTCGACAGAGGCGTGAAACTCGCCCGCTGGCTTCATGCCTGAGGCACCGCCGAAGCCTGTCGCCGCCTCGAAACGGTCGCGTTCTTCGCGCCTTAGCATCAAATCTGGCTTGCGGATCGTCAGGCTCTCGCGTGAGCCGTAGAAACAGGCATAGTCCGCCTTTGCGGTCCGGAAGCGGGTGACGCTGACCTCACCCTTGCGAAAGAGCTGGAAGACGTCCTGGACGTGCAGGTCCAGCAGCCCATTGAACAAGGACCGCTCCGTGGGGATCGAGTAGCAGCGGCCATCGTCGGTTTCCTCGTAGTCGCCAAACTCGATGGGCAGGTTCAGGATGCGGACCGACAGCCGCAGCTGGTCGTTCTCGGCCAGATAGACCAGATCGACCTCGGGCATCGACCACCGGGCGAGGACTTCCGGCAGGGTGAAATACGCCTTCTCGATCTCCATCCGGGCCCCCGATTCCAATGCAATCTGTTTGGCTTTTGTTCTAACCGCTTGACGATCCCAATTCAATCCTGTCATATCCCACTCTATCCACAGCCCCTTGGGGAAAAGATGACCGAACATCACACCCTGGCCGACCGTCTGCGGGCTCGCTCCGACCAGCTCGGCCTGGCACCGGCCCATGTTGCGGAGATGGCCGGGGTCAACCGCTCCTTCGTCTATGACATCCTACGCGGACGCTCCTCGCGCCCCAGCATCGACCGTCTGGCCGATGTCGCCCGCGTGCTGAAGGTCGACCGCGAATGGCTGATTCACGGGATCGGCGAGATCGAGGGCCCCTCCCCCTTCAGCGAGAACCCCGAAGATACCTTCGTGGCGATCGCGCATGCCACGCCCCGCCCCGCCATGGGTGGCGGCGCAGTGGTGACCGAGGATGGCGACACGCCCGGCCGTGCCTACCACTTCCGCCAGTCGTGGATCCGCCACAAGCTGAAGGCCAACCCGTCACAGCTCCGGATCATGCATGTCGAAGGCGATAGCATGGTCCCCACGCTGCAGGACGGCGACGCCGTGTTAGTCGACATGACGCGCCAGTTCCCCAGCCCCCCCGGCATCTTCGTCCTCGACGACGGCATGGGCCTGGTGGCAAAGCGCCTCGAGCATATTCCCAACAGCGACCCACCAGCTGTGCGGGTGATCTCGGACAACACGCTCTACCCCGCCTACGAGCGCACGGCCGACGAGATCCGCATCATAGGCCGCATCCGCTGGTTCGCGAGGGAGATATGAGGATGGGTGGTGCCGTTCCCGCCCGGGGCCACAAACGAAAAAGCGCCCGCGAGATTTCTCTCCGGGCGCACCTCTGCGATGATTGGAACTTGCGTCAAGGGAGGCAGGTTTGTCAACGCATTTCCTCTATCCGCTGCATAGACTTAGGCGAACCTGGGATCAGCCCACGTCAGCGGCAACAACATCCCCCTTGGGGTCGAAGGTTAAGCATCTTGGAGAAAACAAAGATCGGAAGGACTGCAACGATCACGAGTCCCGCGGGCAACGCGACGGAAAAACTCAGGCTCGGAGACCGGTTTTGCTGGCGCATCAGCCCCCGAGATTGCTAAACAGTAACGAAAGGCGCGGATTTTAGGCCGCGACGAGAAGGTCGTAAAGGCTCAAAAATGGCTTCGGCACAGCAACTTATCGGGCTCATAAAGAGCCATGCAGAGGGGGACGAAGAGCGATTCTTCGATCTCGCGATGCAGCTTGCTGCGGCAGAAGAACAGCGCGGCCACAATCGGTTAGCGGAACAGCTGCGCCAATGGGCTGAAGCATCAAAGACACCGAAGGCCGCTGCGACTGCGAAGTTGACACCGCTGGCAGCTCCGCGGGGTGATCTCGCGGGCATCTTGGGCGCGCGATACCCGACAACAACGCTCAACGACCTGATTTTGCCGGATCACCTCTCCGACGAACTGCGTCAAATCGTTGTAGAAACTCGGAAGCGCGATCTTCTTGAAGAGAAGGGGCTACATCCACGTCGACGACTTCTCTTTTCGGGCCCTCCAGGCACAGGAAAAACCCTGAGCGCTGAAGCATTGGCAGGGGAACTCAAGTTCCCCTTGTTCACAGTTCTACTTCATGGGCTGATCACCAAGTTCATGGGAGAGACCGCTCAGAAGTTGCGCCTGATCTTCGATGCGATCCGCACAACTCGTGGCGTTTACCTGTTCGACGAAATCGACGCGCTCGCGGCGTCTCGCGGAAACGAAAATGACGTTGGAGAAGCCAGGCGAATTCTGAACTCGTTCCTCCAGTTCCTAGATGAAGATACCGGGCCGTCTATCGTTGTCGCCACCACGAATATCCCTGAGATTCTGGACAGGGCAATCCTTCGGCGTTTCGAACTCGTGCTGCCATACGAGTTGCCCTCCAGAGAGGCGGTTCAAAAGGCTTTGCGGCGGCGCTTGATCGGTTTCAGCGTCACTGATGTGGATTGGGATGCTGTGTCGAGGGTTGCGGAAGGTCTTTCAACCGCAGATGTTGTTGCTGCGGGGGAAGATGCCGGGCGACGCGCGGTCTTGTCCTCTACCGACAGGATTTTGACGGATACGCTTATCGCATCAATGGAGCGTCGGCGTTCGTTGCATGGACTTGGAACATCGCTGAATGGAACGCAATCGCCCTCATCTGATCATAAACGGCCCCGGACAAGCAGTCGCGTTTCAGGCAAAGGTCAACGGTCAGACAAAGCATCCGAGTGATGTGCCTAACCGCCGCGCGCATGCGCTGGCGCTTTTGCGAGCGATCGATGGGCTCGGGGATCCCTCAGAGCAGGGGCGCCCTGGGGTCTATCTCGAGATTGAGGCGAGACCGAACGAACCGTTCGTGACCAAGAGCCTTGATTCAAGCGGCCTACACCTGCTCCGAGTTGACGCTGCCGCCGAGAATGGTGCGGCTCCCGCCCGCGCCACAGTTTTTGCGTCGCCAACTGGCGTGGCCAATCTACGTCGGAAGGTCGAAGCCTTTCAGGACGAGGACACCCCGAAGGGCCGGCCTAAGAATGCCGACCTTGTGCAGAGCATAAAGGCCATCGTTGAGGCAGGACTGCGCGCACTTTGGCGAAGTCCTGCAGCTAAATTTCCCGCAGACGATGGGGCAACGCATCCCTGGGAAATCTGGCTGGACCGCAGCGAAGCTGATCACTTCATTGCGAATGCGCGCGGCCTCGGAATCCGGTTTGAAGGCGGGGAAGGTCAGGCCGGAGGAGGGCGCCTTGAGTTTCCTGAAGACGTAGTAGTAGTTGGCCACGCAACCCACGCTCAGATAGCCGGGGCAGTCCGCAGCCTTGGAATTGTGAAGGCCCTTGCCGCCCCGACCGTCCTCTCGGACTATTTTGACGGTATGCCGCCGGATGAGCAGGCTGAGTGGGCGCAAGCGATGGAACGTCTCCTGCAGCCGCCCGCTGCAGCGGATCCACGTTACATTACGCTACTTGATAGCGGTGTGGGGCTGAATCACCCGTTAGTTCGACCTTACCTTGATCCAGTTGATCGGCATGCAGCAGAACCCGGATGGGGGCTGGATGACACGCACGGGCATGGCACGCAATTGGCAGGTCTTGCGCTCTATGGGGACTTGCTGCCGCTGATCCAAAGCAACCTACCGGTGCATGTTCGGCATCGGCTTGAGTCAGCCAAGATCATCCCTGATGCTGGCCAGAATCCCTATCACCTTTTGGGAGACGTAGTTCTCAAGGCCATCAACGCGGTCGAGGCGAATGCCGAGCGTGGCCGAACGTTTTCGATGGCAAGCACGACCGACCAGGACACGCCACACGACGGCGCACCCACATCTTGGTCCAGTGAGATTGATCAACTTGCAGCTGGTGTGTCGGGAGATCGGCGTCTGCAGCGACTATTTGTGATTTCAGCGGGCAACATCAGGGATCAAGGTCGCTTCGAAGGAGCCGATTACCTTTCCGTTTGTGACGACCTTGACCATGAGATTGAATCCCCTGCTCAAGCTTGGAACTCAATCTGCGTCGGCGGGTATACTGACAAGGCGAGGCTTCCGGCGGGTTCGACCGGGTATCCAGTCGCGCCCATGGGTGATCTCTCTCCGTCATCTAGGACTGCCAGCTGGTCGCGGCACTGGGCCATCAAGCCGGACGTGGTCATGGAAGGTGGTAACTGGATCCAGGACGGTCCGCCGCACCCGATGAACCATGCGGCGCTTTCGCTACTTACTACGGATCACCGCTATCCTCGACGTTCACTGACGACGACGGCAGACACCAGCGCGGCAACGGCTCTTGCTGCGAAGGCTGTTACCGAGCTCTGGGAGGACTACCCTGCCTTGTGGCCAGAGACGATACGGGCGATCTTCGTCTCGTCTGCGAGGTGGACGCAGCAGATGAAGACGCATCTGCCAGCAAATCCCTCAAAGGGCGACTTTGCGAAGCTGTTTCGGCGGTACGGCTACGGCGTCCCGGACCAAGCGCGTGCACGACGCAGCGCGGTGAATGCGTTGTCTCTCATCGTCCAGGATACGATCATCCCATATCGGCCGAGCGCCACGGCCGGGGCTGACCCTGTCCACAATCAGATGAAGTTCTTTGAGCTTCCCTGGCCTCGCAATGCCCTCAGGGCGCTCGCCGCCGCTGAAGTAACGCTACGAGTTACACTGAGCACGTTCATTGAGCCAAATCCCTCGGAAGCGGCACGCGGATCGAAGTTCCGCTACGCCTCGCACAATCTTCGTTTCAAGCTCAACCGAGCCAATGAAAACCAGGCGCAGTTCAAGGCCCGAATAAACAAGCTGGCGGATGACCCGGATGCGGAAGCTGTAGGCGACAATGATGGGTGGGTCTATGGGCGCAACCGTCGCGATGTGGGGAGCTTACACATCGACGAGTTGCGGTGCGCTGCCTCCGACCTCGCCCAGAGAAACATGCTTGCGGTCCATCCAGTGGCTGGTTGGTGGAAGTCGAAGTCGACCCAGAACGTCGACCAGAGGACGGCACGCTTCGCTCTTGTCGTTGAACTGGATACCGGAGATGTCGAAACGGACCTCTATACGGAGATTGAAGCAGCGATTGCAGCGATGAACGCAGCGCAGGTGCAGGTGGTTGTTTGATTGGAGAACTTTCTGGTGGTACCCGCGATACGCTTGATTGCGAAGGGCTTCTTTCCCTCTTGCTTCCACAGTGCTTCCAAGGGTGTTAGAAACGCAAACGCCGCCCTTGTTGGCGGCGCTTAAGCGTTTGACAACGCGTAGTTTTTTGGTTGCGGGGACAGGATTTGAACCTGTGACCTTCAGGTTATGAGTCGTGTCAAACGAAATATGATCAGGCGCGACGAATCGCGTTTTCTTTCGCATAACCTGCCAATTGCGAGATAGGGCCACAAGCCCAAACTGCGCGCGGATTGTCAGGATTGCGCAGCGGTTTTTCCCCTCATGCTTCCACCATGCTTCCAATGGGTAGCGGAATGATTTTCCGGTAGCACTGCCATCAACCGTCCATCCGCGACCAGAAGCCGGTCTTCTTGCCATGCTCTGCCTTCAGGCGCGCGGCATAGGCGTGATGCGGCTCGACCGGTCCGAAGTCCTCGATCCGTCCGGCGAGATCGGCACAGGTTGCCAAGTGCTGGGCGGCATAGCCATAGCGCTTCTGCCTCCCCTCGTTCAACGTAAAATCGATCATCGCCCGCAGCGCCACTGTTGCGGCGAGCGGATGCTTCTCGGCCAATGTCTCGGCCGCCGGGGCCAGGAATTCGTAGTGATCGCCATCGACCTCGTCCTGCCGCTCGATCAGCAATCGCGCGGCGTGGCCAAGCGATGGCCAGTTCAGAAAGAAGGCCAAGGCGGCCAGCAGGTCCGGGTGCGCGGCGGCGTGCGCCATCGCACGTTCTTCGGCCTCGATGTCGTCGAAATCCGGCAGGCGCTTCAGATAGGCCCGCAGGTGCTCACCCGACAGGTCGCGCTCGAAGCACGCCCAACGGAATGCCTGCGCCTCGTCTTTCCGATCAAGCGCCTCGAGCACGGCAAGTCGGGCGTCCTGCCACTCGGGCGGGATCCAGCCCGCCTCTTTCACCTCGGCCCGCTCGATGAAGCCAAGCGCGTCCCCTGCCCTGCCCGCCGCCAGCAGGCGCTGCGCGATCTCGGCCGCGATCTTCGGGACCTTGCGGGTCTTTGGATCGTACTGCGCAATGAAGCCATCGACATCGCCCTGCACGTCGGCAATGTCCTTCAGCGCCATCTCGACCGTGCTTTGCCGCGCGCGTTCGTCCATTTCGTGGGCATAGCGCGTGCCGCCGCTGCCCCAGCCGACGGCCTGCCACTCGCTCTTTGGCGGCACCGGCACGGGCGTGCGCCCAAGCTCCTCGACCAGTGCCTTCAGATGCGCGACGCCATCGGGGCCCAGCGCAGGGGCGATGATGGCGATCAAGCCGTCATACTGGCCGAAGCCATTGTCCTGCAGCGCATCAAGAACCTGCCGCGCCAGCGCCTCGGGCACAGCACCTGCCGCCTTGGCCACCTCGCCCAGATCGGCGCAGGCCTGGTGGAAGATGTCGATGACGGTGCCGCTGCTGTCGTCGCAGCGTTCGAAAACGGGCTTGGCCAGAGCCATGAATCGCCACAACAGCGCAAGCGCCTCACCAGCATCGTGCGGGGCGATTTGTTCCATGATGGCGCTGCGCTGGGTCTGCAGGTCCTTCACCAGCGGCTTGCGGTTCTGCCAGTTCACGAAGGTCCGTGCCTTCGCGATGCTGGTCAGCCGCTTCGTGATCTCCCGCGCCGCTTCCCTCGGGCCTTCCGCTCCGGCGAGCGCCAGGCGCAGCTTGCGCTTGGCAGCGGCATCGCCAGTGCTGATCTCGATCAGCAGCTGCGCCAGACGCTCAGTGCCGAGCGCCTCCAGGTTCTTTGCATTGAGGGTGGATTTCGACGCCATGTGGATTCCGTTTCTTTTCGCAGACATTAGCAGCGCGGTCGGAAGACCGGAACCTGCGTTCTGATTCGTCCGGGCAATCCTTTCTGCTCACGACTACGATTCAGCCCCTGCGTGAGAATACGCGGATTTTCCTTTTTACACGCAATATCAATGTGTTCGTTGACTAGCCCTCCGCATTGCGCACTGTGGAAGCCAGACAACTCGGAAGCCGATCTCCCATGCCCAAACTCACAAAGCGCATCGTCGACGCCGCAGAAGCCCAAGCCGCCGAATACTTCGTCTGGGACAACGACATCCCCGGCTTCGGACTTCGGGTGCTGCCAAGCGGGCGGAAAGGCTACGTCGTGCAATACCGTGCCGGGCGCCGGTCGCGGCGGATCAGCCTTGGCCCCAGCACGGTTCTGACCTGCGAACAGGCACGCACCCGTGCCATCACCATCGTCGCCGCTGCGCGCAACGGGCAGGACCCTGCTGCCGAGCGCGACGCCGGGCGCAAGGCGATCACCATCAAGGAACTGGCAGAGCGGTTCGACAAGGAACACATCGCGATCCGCGTGAAGGCCAGCACGGGGAAGGAGTATCGCCGGAACCTGCAGCGCTTCATCCTTCCCGCCATCGGGCAGCTGACAGTCACAGGGATCACGCGGGCGGATGTCGCCAAGTTCCACCACGACCTGCGCCACATCCCCTATCAGGCCAACCGCTGCCTCGAGGTGATCTCGAAGATGTTCAGCCTGTCCGAAATGTGGGGCTTGCGTCCAGACGGGACCAACCCGCGCAAGCACATCCGGAAGTACCCCGAGGAAAAGCGCGAACGGTTCCTGAGTGCGGCGGAACTGCGCCGGATCGGCGAGGTGCTGCGCGAGATGGAGGCGGAAGGGGTAGAACTGCCATCGGCCATCCTCGCCGCACGGCTGTTGATCATGACCGGCTGCCGCCTGAACGAGATCATGTCCTTGAAGTGGTCATACATCGATTTCGACAGCCCTGCTTTGCGCCTGCCGGATTCCAAGACCGGGGCGAAGGTCGTCCACGTAGGTCAGCCGGTGGCGGACCTTCTGCGGGACGCCCAGCGTATCGACGGCAACCCGTGGGTCATCACGGGCACCCTGCCCGGCAAGCCCCTGAGCGATCTGCAATCTTTCTGGCAGCGCGTCCGTGCCCGCGCCGGGGTAAAGGACGTCCGCATCCACGACCTGCGCCACACCTTCGCCTCAACGGCCGTGGCCTCGGGTCAGGGATTGCCGATGATCGGCAAGCTCCTTGGCCACACGCAGGTCCAGACCACGGCGCGGTATGCCCATCTTGCCGCCGAACCCGTGCGGATGGCGGCTGATGCCGTCGCGCAGAACCTGCGGCAATCCTTGGGATAATTGCGCGCCAACCCTTCCCTTTTCGATTGATCCCCAAGCATCGCGCAGCTACGGTCGAAGAAGGCCCAGAAATTGGGCGCGCATAATTTCCATGCGCATCGACCGATAACGGGAGAGCGTGGTGAGCAACGATAGGTCGGAGCTTCGTTGGGGGGTCGAGCAGAGGCTCGAGTTCATCGAGTTCCGCCTGTTTTGGGAGGGGCATGTGAACCGCAGCGATGTGATGGAGCAGTTCGGGCTGTCGGTGAACCAGGCGTCATCCGACCTGAGCCGCTACATCGGCCTCGCCCCTGACAACATGGACTACGACCGCAGCCTGCGGACCTATGTACGCCAGCCTAGCTTCAAGCCGGTGTTCGACAAGCTGGATGCCGGTCGATACCTGGCGCAACTGCGGTCGGTCGCCGACGGCATCCTCGATCAGGACGACTGCTGGATCGCTGGACTGCCCGCCTACGATTCCGCTCCCACCCCAGCGCGTGGCGTCGATCCTGCAACCCTTCGGTCCGTGGTCGATGCGATCCGCCGGTCCGAGGCGATCGAGGTGCAGTATCAGTCCCTTTCCAACCCGGAGCCTCGGTGGCGCTGGATCGCGCCGCATGCCATCGCGTTCGACGGCTTCCGCTGGCACACCCGTGCGTTCTGCTTCGGCGACGAGGTGTTCAAGGATTTCCTGCTGTCTCGGATCCTTGACATCCGTGGGTCGCGAGCGTCCCACGTTGTGGCCCAAGACGATCAGGATTGGCACACCTTCGCAACTCTGGAAATCGGCCCCCACCCTGCCCTTTCCGAGACGCAGGCCAAGGTGATCTCGCTCGACTACGGCATGATCGGTGGCAAGGCAGAAATCAGGGTTCGACGGGCATTGCTTTACTATGCGCTCCGGCGGCTTGGACTCGACACTGACCCGGACGCTAGGCACCCCCAGGAGCAGCAGATTGTTCTGCTGAACCCTGACGCAGCCTTAGGGGACCACAAGAGGGAATAACTGCACTCAGCCGGATGCAAGAACGACGCCACCAGAAGCCCCACAATACACACAGAAACGAGTTAGCACTTTGAACCAGGCCGCCCACAACAAGCTCATCTCTTTCATCTGGTCCATTGCAGACGACTGCCTTCGTGACGTTGTCAACGGCGGAGTAAAATTGGGCCACGGGGCGGCGCAAAATTGGGCCACTTTGGGTTTGCGCGAGACGCGGCTGATGGGCGGCGGCCAGTCAGCCGCGCTCTCCATATAGCTTGCGGGTGACTGGCCGCCTTGGACCGTCAGGTCCAAGTCTGATACTTTGGATCAGGTGTTGTCGCCGGTCTTGCGCGCGCGACTTTGCGCGAGGCGATAGCTTTCGCCGTTCATCTCGAGGATGTTGACGTGGTGGGTCAACCGGTCGAGGAGCGCGCCGGTCAGCCGCTCGGTGCCGAAGGTCTCGGTCCATTCATCGAAGGGCAGATTGCTGGTGATCAGCGTGGCACCGCGCTCGTAGCGCTGGGAGATCATCTCAAAAAGCAGCTCGGCGCCGGTCTTTGACAGGGGCACGAACCCGAGCTCGTCGATGATCAGCAGCTTGACGGCAGCCATCTGCTTCTGGACGCGCAGCAGCCGACGTTCGTCTCGCGCCTCCATCAGCTCGTTGACCAGCGCGGCGGCGGTGGTGAAGCTGACAGACATGCCCTTCTGGCAGGCCGCCAACCCGAGGCCCAAGGCAATGTGGGTCTTGCCGGTTCCGCTGGGGCCAAGGGCGATCACGTTCTCACGCCGTTCGATCCATTCGCAGCGCGCCAGTTCCAGCACCTGCATCTTGTTCAGCTTCGGGATCGCCTTGAAGTCGAAGCTGTCGAGGCTTTTGGTGGCCGGGAACTTCGCAGCCTTGATGCGGCGCTCGACCATCCGCCGCTCGCGGTCAATGAGTTCCAGTTCAACGAGGCGCGACAGGAATTGGACATGGTCCAACCCTTCGGCGGCGCATTGGCGCGCAACCTTCTCGTGTTCCCGCAGGAAGGTGGGCAGCTTCAGCGTCTTCAGATGGTGGGCAAGCAGGATCTTCGGAGCCTCGCTCATTCCGCCGCCTCCGACATCAAGGCCATGTAGCTGGCCGCACGCGTCGTCTCGACGTTCGCCCGCGGCAGGTAGGGGTAGACATCGAGATCAAGCCTTGGGGGGCGCTTCTCGACCTGGCAAAGCACGAGGTGCTTCACGGCGTCAAAGCCGACCGCGCCCAGCTTCAGGGCCTTCTTCACGGCGGCATGCAGGTCATCCATGCCAAAGGTCTCAAGCAGCCGCAGCACCTGCACATACTCGCGGCGCCCCATCTTGAGCATGCGCGCCTCCATCAGGCGGCGCAAAGTCTGGAACTCTTCGGGCAGGTCCCATTCCGCCAGAGGCGCAGCCTGGTCCAAGGCATTGATCTTGCGCTCGATCAGCGGGAGGTAGTGAACCGGGTCGAAGATCATGTCCTCGCGATCGTAACAGCGCGGGTGTCGGGCGATCACCTCCCCGCGACAGCCGATCACGACCTCATCGACATAGCCGCGGATCCAGACATCCTGATGGCCATAGGCGACCGGGACCGAGTAATCGTTGGTGTCATAGCGCACGAGCGACTGCGAGCTGACCCTGCCGCTCGCTTGGTCGCAGGCGTCGAACGGGGCAGTAGGCAATGGGCGCATCGCCGCCAGATCGCGCTGCAGCCTCTCGCCGATCGTCTCCTTGTGACCCCGAAGAATGCGCGTGAGGCGTGCGCAGCACTGCCCTTCAAGGTCGGCGTTGAAGGCGTCCCAACTGGCAAAGTGGGGGATCGGCACCATGTGGTTGCGGCGGGCGTAGCCGACCATCCCCTCGACAGCGCCCTTGTCGTTCCCCTTCCCGGGCCGACCATAGCGATCCCGAAACAGGTAATGCGACTGCAAGCCGCTGAACAGCGTGGCGCGGATGCGCGTGCCATCTGGCTGGATCTTCGAGACCAGGCAGCGGTCGTTATCGTAGAGCACCGACTGCGGCACCCCGCCGAAGAAGGCAAAGGCGCGGACATGCCCGTCTATCCAGGCCTCCGCCGTCGCCGCCGGATAGGCCCGGACGAAATAGGCATCGCTGTGCGGCAGGTCGATGACAAAGAAATGCGCCTTCTGCTCGACACCGGCGATGACGACGACCGCTTCGCCAAAATCGGCCTGAGCATGGCCCGGCGGATGGGCCAGTGGCACGAACATCTCCCGTGTCCGCCGCTCACGCTCACGCACGTAATCCTTGACGATCGTATAGCCGCCGGTGAAGCCATGCTCGGCCTGAAGCCGTTCCCATATCCGCTTGGCCGTATGACGCTGCTTGCGATGCACCGCCTTGTCGGCTTCAAGCCAGGCGTCAATGAACTCGGTGAACCCGTCCAGCTTCGGCCGCCTGATCGGCTTGTCCCGCCGGTAGCCAGGCGGCACCGAGAAGGCCAACATCTTCTCAACCGTCCCGCGCGAAATGTTGAAATGCTTCGCCGCCGCCCGCGCGCTCATGCCCTCGGCACACGCCAAGCGAACCTTCTTGTAAAGTTCCACGGTATAAATCTCCCCACCCTCCCTGCTGCCGCAAGAAGGGAAAAGTGGCAGGATTTTACTCCGCCCGCAGCGAGACGATCCCGCCGCTACCGTGGCCTAATTTTGCACCGCCGTTTCCACTGCATCCGTTCCGCCCGATATCGATGCATTTCAGTTTAGCGGTCCAGGGCTTCCGTCCGACTTCTTGCCAGTTTACGCGAATGAACGCGGCGCGTTTGTGCCAAGAGGGAATGGGCTGGTGCACGGTTTCTTGAGACAGTTCGGAGCGCTATTTCTCTCAGGAAAGGGGAGTAGAGCATGGACAAGAAGATCGACGACACCTCAGGTGCGACGGAGGCCACGGCCCCGTCGGCGCGCGCCCATCACGCTGGCGACGGCGGGGCCGTGGCCGGTCCTGCCAGGCGCCTTTCGGCGAAGCGCAAACTCGTGGCGGTTCAGCGGCTCATGCGGGGTGAGAGCTTGGAGGCGGTGTCGCGGGACCTGAACGTTCCGGTTCACCGGCTGTCCGAATGGCGCGACCGGGTGCTCATGGCGGCCGAGAGTGCGCTGAAGGAACGCGAGCGCGATGAGCGTGACGACGAGATTGCGCGGCTGCAGGCCAAGGTGGGCGAGATCACCATGGCCAACGAGTTGCTGTACGCGAAGATCGACAAGCTGGAGGGCGGCCGCCCTTTGGCCCGGCGGAGGTCGAGGACATGAGCCAGGCGCACTCGATCTCCACGCACCGGCGCTACGGGACGACGCGTGTCTGCAACATCTGGGGGGTCCCCCGGGCGACGGTGTACCGGCATCGTGTTACGGGCAATGCCGCCAATGAGGCGCGGCCGCCACGTCGTCGTGGTCCGGAGGGGGCCTGCAGCGACAGCGCGCTTCTGGAGCATATCGAGGCCATCATCGAAGCCTCGCCGTTTTCCGGGGAAGGCTACCGGAAGATATGGGCGCGGCTTCGGCATCTGGGCGTCTGTACCGCCCCCCGTCGGGTGCGGCGGGTCATGAAGGAGAACGACCTTCTGGCACCTCAGCGACCCGTCCAGCGGGATGCGCATCCCCATGACGGGACGATCGTCACTGAGCGGGTCGATCAGGTCTGGGGCACGGACATGACCCAGACGGTCACCATCGGGGAGGGACGGGCCTACGTGTTCATCGCGGTGGATCATTGCTCGGGCGAGTTCGTCGGCACCCATGCGTCTTCAAGTGCCAGCCGGTGGGAGGCGCTGGAACCGATCCGTCAGGGCGTCACCCGGCACTTCGGCTGTATCGGGCCGGATACGGCCCTCGGCCTGATCCTGCGGCACGACCACGGATCGAACTACATGTCAGAAGACTTCCAGAGCGAGATCAAATGCTTCGGGATCACCAGTTCACCAGCTTTCGTGCGCCAGCCCGAGGGCAATGGGGTGGCCGAACGGGCCATACGCACCCTCAAGGAGCAACTGCTCTGGGTCCGCCATTTTGTGACCGTCGAAGAGCTCAGGCATGCTTTGGCCGCCTTCGCCGCGCGATACAACGCATCATGGCTGCGGGAACGGCACGGCTACAAAACGCCCGATCAGATCAGGGCCGAACAGAAGGCCCTTGAAACCGACGCCGCCAAAGGGTTCAAAATGGCGGCATGACCAGCGCAACGCGCTGTCTCATAACCGTGCCCCGGTACAGTGCCAAGAGGGAACAAGATAGTTGCTCATGGAGGAATGGCGTTAGAGGAACTGGTTGTGCCGTTTGTGAAGATAAGAATGAAGAAAGAAGAACATGCGACCGACAGCACCTCAGATAGGATTTGACCGCTTCATCCGCCTCGAGTGGGCGAAAAAAGCGCTGGAAGTCAGGGCCGGTCTCGCTGACATCAGCGAGCTCGATGCTCTGTTGGATGAAGCCCATTCAGGGCCTGCGGCTAGGAAGAAGACCAGAACCGTACTGAACCGCCTTTGGTTGGAGCCGCGAAAGGATCTGGAGCCTTTTGCTCAACGCGGCGTGGAACTGTTCCAATCGGCACCATCTACCTCGCCGGCGGCCCTGACATGGGGCATGGCTATCGTGACATATCCCTTCTTCGCCAAAGTGGCCGAGATCGTTGGCAGATTGACCTCGCTTCAAGGCGACTGCACGACCGCTGAAGTGCATCGTCGGATGGCAGAAATCTATGGCGAACGTGAGGGGACCAGACGGATGACCAATATGGTCCTTCAGTCTCAGATAGACTGGGCGCTGCTTGATCGAAGCGACAACGGCAAGACGCTAACCCGGAAGAAAGCCTGTGCGTTGGAAGGATCGGACCTCGTGCGTTGGATGACAACTGCCGTTTTGGAAGCCGTAGGTCGTCCTGTCGGACTCGGAACGCTAGAGGCCCAACCTGTGATTTATCCCTTTGGCCTCGGCGACAATCTTGGCTTTGTCCTCTCATCTGCGTCTGATCTTGACCTGCGCGCGGATAGTGCCGGAAACCAATCTGTCTCGCTCAGAGAATAGGCAACGCCTTTGACGCTGCCTCACTTCTACGCCAATCATTGTAGCTGGTTCGACGCCCGTGGTTTCAGGTTCAACCAGTACCTCGTATGGCGTCGCTCACCGGTTCGGCTGAGCGCGCCTTTCTCGACCAGATCCTGCAGATCGCGGGTTGCGGTTGCACGTGAAGTTCCGGTGATCTTGAGATAGTTGTCGGCGCTGAGGCCGCCTTTGAAACCGCCAGGGCCTTCCCGAAACATTCGAGCGATGGCCTTGGCCTGGCGTTCGTTCAAGTGGTCTCTGTGACGATCGTAGAAGTGTGCCTTGCTGATGAAGAAGCCGACGCGGTCGAGTGTTGCCTGTTGGGCCTTCAAGACAACTTCTGCGAACCAGACGAGCCAATCGGTCACGTCGAGCGTTTTTTGATGCTGCTCGAGCTGATCGTAGTATCCCTTGCGCTCCTTCTCGATGGTGAAGGCGAGCGAGATGAGGGTCGGCTGGCCAATGTTCTGCGCCAGCGACTTTTCAGCGAGGGCGCGACCCAAGCGGCCGTTGCCGTCTTCGAATGGGTGGATACTCTCGAAATAGAGGTGGCTTAGCCCTGCGCGCGTTAGCGCTGGAAGCGGCTCTGCTCCCCCCGGCCCGGTCTTGTTGAACCAATCCGCGTATCGCTCCATCTCAGGCATGACCCGCTCCGAGGGCGGCGCTTCGAAATGGATCGTGGGCCGGTCAAGGCGGCCGGAAACGATTTGCATCGCCTCGGCGTGTTGTCGGTAGGCCCCAATGGTTTTCAACCGACGGTCATGGGACAGGAGCATCCGATGCCAGCGGTACAGTGTCTCATGGGTTAGCGGCTCTGCAAAACTGGAATAGACGTCGACCATCATTTCCGCGACGCCCTGTTCGCGCGGTTTGGCAGGGTAGCTGTCCGGATCGAGGCCCAGATGGCGGCGCAGCGAAGATTGCACACTGAGCCGATCGAGGATTTCACCCTCGATGGCGCTCGTCTGCATCGCTTCCTCGCTGAGCAGTTCGATGCGGAGTTGCTCGCGTTCCGGCTGGCTGACATGATGGACCGCGCCGAGGATTTCTCCGGACGACAGCAGGAACGTCTGCTCAAACGGCTCCAGAGCGGAGGCGTCATACCGGAAATCCGGCCAATCAGGCAGCGTCCAGTTCCAAGCCATGAGTTATAGACATCCTTTCTATAACTCACATCTAGACCACTTCTGAGGCATAGAAGTCAACTCTATCGCTCAAAGGACCTGCGCGATGGGGTGACCCACAAACCGACGCGAGGCCTTGAGCTATACCTTTTCAAGGTGCGTCAGACCTTGCTGACGCGGTCTGGGGGCCTTCGGATCGGCGGGGTTTTGTTCCGGCGCTTGAAAGAATGGTTCATAGCGAACGTCCGCTATGGCGCCGTCGAACCAGGCAGGCTGCACGTCACCATTGTTCCATTGGTAAAGGTAGCCAACCAGATTCTCAGATGTCTTGCAGAGGATGCGCATGATCGGTTCGCCAGTCAGGCGGGGCTTCATATTCATAATGCGTTCCTCCTAAATGGACCTCGCAACTCGTCACTACTGAGGTCTGAAATTCCTGTTAGCTGGTGTTAGGACTAGGTTTCTGCAACTGCAAGATGAACCGTTCCGGGTGGGCGAAAATCCACCGGCGAAATGCAAGTTATCTTTTCAGATAGGTATCTTACGGTTCATGCGGCGATGCAGCGCGAACAGCAATTTCTTCCAAGATTTTGTCGATCTCGCCCCATATGCGTGGTTCCACCTGACCGCGGATCAGAGCCCATTTACTCAAGACGTCGAGGGGGTCGTGGTCCCGAAGGAGCATACCCAGGCTGGCCGCATCGACTGCCAGTGATGTCCGGGCCTGCCACTGCGTGTTTCGAGCGCGCCGCTCCTCCGCGACTGGCGCGAAGACCGGCGACAGTTGCCAGCCTTTGACTGCACGGCGCAGGGCGGCACGCACCACATGTGCTGGCTCAACACCACAAGTCTCTAGCGCAGCTTCCTGTCGTTCGAGTGCGTTGACCCTGATGTCGATCTTCCGGGTCGGGCTCAATGCGCGCGCCGATACGGGAGCTCTCAGGCTGGTATGCGGGTCAGAGCTTTCCGCGGTGACTTGGTGCGGCGCCACGGTACCTCCCGGCACAAGCTCTGGCTCGTGCCGATCAGCGTCAACGTCAGTGGCTGGGGTGCCTGTCTTTGTTGCTGTGACCTGTGCCTCATCTTCCTTCCCGGGAATCTCGCGGTCACCCTGTTGCAGGGTGGCGGCGTAGGCTGGGTCTGGCCCAGTGATGGTCGGGATCTTCTTGCGCAATCGACTGTCCTCACGCAGCAAGAATATTGTTGAGGATGTCCGTCGCCTCCTCGAGCGCCTCGACGACATGACGTACATGTGGACGCATCAGAGGGTTTGGATCAGATTGCTTTTCCAGCGCCAAGGCGTGGAGAAGCCCCTTCTGGTCCATCTCCTTGTAGGTGTTCCGCCGCATCATGACGGTCTCAATCACCGGAAAACGGGTGAGCGCTTCTTCAATCAGGGCCGCGTCAGCACGGGTCGTTTTCGGGTCAACCATGTTGAGGACGACGTGGTGGCGCGGAAGGCTGGAGGGGTCGTCAACGCGGGATTTCAGTTTCTCAAACCAATCAGCTGTCTGCGCTCCGACATCGAAATCAGACGTCGACAGCATGACGGGCGTCACGATGTGGTCCGCAAGCACCGCGATGCCGTCTGACCATTCGGCACCGACCCCTGCGGTATCGATGAAGATGAAGTCTGCCGTGCCTGCCATGTAGACCTGATCGATCTGATCCTCGACACCCGCCACGCTTTCGACGGTGGCCGAGCAGAGAAGCGGCGAACTCAGCCCACCGGCTTCCGCCCGAGCATGCCAGGCCCCGAGTACCCTCGTGCTGTCCGTGTCGATCAACATCACTCTGCGTCCGGCGGCGATCGCGGCGCTGATCAAGGCGCGCGAAAGCGTCGTTTTTCCACTGCCCCCTTTCCGGGCCATCGCTGCGACCACCACAAGATTTTCGTTCGGCATTCTGATCCTCCGCAAAAATAGTGAATCGCAACGATAATACCAAAATGTCGCTAAACGCATGAGGCGGAGGGGTCAAGCAGAAGTCGGGATGCGACCCGCGTTTGGCATGCAGCGGGCGGCGTTGTGCGATGACCGTGCGACGTCTGCCGTGGCGCCTTCAGCATTCGTCGCGGGGCACCGCACACCCTCCAAATGTCGGGATGCACTCGGCGATGTACTGCGGACGGAATGCAGGTGACGGATAGCGCGCTCCAGACGACGGGAGGCAGTCTCGCGTATGTCGTTCTGCGGGTGACGCGAGACGGTCAGCACGCAGCAAAACCCGTCTTGCGGGGTGCAAGAGACGGGGTGCAAAAGACGCGATGCGCGATGCGGGGACCGCATCGCGTGGTGCAATGAGCGCGAAGCGCGATCCATTTGACTAAGGACGGGAAATCGCCCCTACAGGGCGATTTTCTACATTGAGTACAAGCCCTTATGGCCGACTTCACTTGCGTTGGGAGTCGGCGGGCTTGTACGAAGTTGGCAAGAAATAGGAACGTTAACTTCAAAATGCCCCGCCGTCGCAGACTGTCAGAGATCGAACGATCGACCATCGCCCAGGAGCGCCGGAACGGCGTCTCCGCGGCGTCATTGGCCGCGCGCTACGATGTCAGCCTGAAGACGATCTACAACGTGGTGAACCACCGGGATGAGCGTCAGACAGCGAACGGCAGCCGATCGCGGGTTGTGGGGATCCGGGTCTCGGACGACGACCTGCGCCGGTTCGACGCGGCGCTGTCGCGGCGCGGGATTGCGCACCGCTCGGATGCCATGCGCCGCCTGATGCTGGCGGCCGAAGGTGTCTTCCTGCCCGACGACGAGATGTGTGACGAGTTGCGCAATCTCGGCGCCGCGCTCAACCGGGTTGGCAACAATGTGAACCAGATCGCGCGACGTCTGAACGAGGCCAAGCTGCGGGGCGAGAGACTGTCCTACCCGGCCTCAAGCCACCGTGACGTCCGCGCCCTTGCGGGTCTGGTCTTCGATCTGGCCGACCAGGTTCAGGAGATGTCGCGTGCGCGGCGCAGCGTGCTGGACATTGAGATCAGCTCTGCCCTGGTGGACCTCGCCGAGAGGGATGAAAATGGAGCGGAGTGACCGGGTCCGTGGCATCGACCCGGCGCTATTTGACCGCGGCTGGAGCCGAGTTTCGGGATCCTGGCAGGGGCTTTCTAAGGGCGCGCAGATGGTTCGGGCCGCGCGCGGCTATTCGCCAGCGATCTTCAAGGCTATCTCGAAAGGGGGCTGCCACACCGGGGCGCAGCTACGGGCTCAGCTCACATATCTCACGACGAAGTCGACCCATATCCTCGACAGTCGCGGCACCCATGACGGGAAGAAGCAGCTCTCGGAAGCCGAGATCAACCGAGTGGCGCGGCGGTTCGAGAACCAGTGGAACGAGCGCTACAGCCCCAAGCTTGGCCATACGTCGCATCTCCTGATGGCATTCCCGGTTGGGACCAGGGGTGAAGAGGTGCGCGATATCACCCAGGCGGTCTGCGAGAAGTTCTTTCAAGGTGAGGGGTCGCAATTCGACTATATTGCTGCAATACACCAAGATCGCGCGCATCCACATGCGCATATCGTTCTGAACCGCCGCAGCAAGGATGGCGAAATGTTCTTTCTCGGGAAGGATCATCACTTCAACTACGACGCCTTTCGCGAGGCGATGGTCGAGGCGGCCCGGGTTCATGGGATCCGCCTTGAGGCGACGCGTCGTCTGGATCGCGGCGTCACGACCTACCGCGCCGAGATCGATGAAATCTACAAGGCCCGCGACGAAGGTCGTCCCCCAGTCGAGCGCCAGAGAACCGGTGCTGACTTGGCGGCCGCACTGGAAACCGTCCGGCACAACGCTTTGATCTATCGCGGGCTCGCGGCGGAGGCCTCCCGTTCGAATTTCGAAGACGTGTCCGAGGCGCTCGAGAGGGCCAGCACCATCCTTGCCAGTGGCGGTCAGATTCAATCTGACGGAGCCATCTACATGTCCCAAGACGAAGCAGCGTTCGACACGCTGATCACCGAGTTTTCTCAGAACATTCGCCAGATCGAGGCGGCGATCGACAGAGCGCCGGCGGCCGAGAGGCCGGTGATCGAGCGCAAGCTGACCGACGTTCTGGCCTCGGTCGCGCATTTGAACCCGCTCGGGGATCGCTCCGCCGCCCTGATCGATGCCCCGTCCCGGGACGGCATCTATGCAAGGCCGAACTTAAGTGAAGATCACCTCGCGCGTCTTGACGATAGAGAGGTGGCACCAAAGCTGGCCGAGGCGTTGCAAGGCACAGGCATCGATGCCGAGGCTGTGGCCGCGCGCCTGCGGGAAGGGGCAGGCAATGCCGCATTGGAACGCCAGTGGCTGGCACAGGACCTACAAGCGATTGCCAAAGCAAGCGACCTCGATCTGGAGAAATCTGCGGACCGGGAAGACGCGCTCGACCGGCTGGAAGCCGTGCATGTTCGGTTGGGCGATGTTCTGACCGATGTACGCGTCCTGCGCGCGCCAACCGAGGTCGACGAGGTGCATGACGCCAAGGCAGCGCTTGGTGAGCGGTTGACGACACCTGGGAGTGATCTCGCGCAAGACGGGTCCGACATTTTTGCCCCATCGGAGCGGCAGGCGTTCAGGGCGCTGGTGGCGCAGTTCCGCCGGACGGATTTCGATCACCCGTTCTCCGACGACCCCTCGGTGCGGCGGGCGGGCGCCGTGGAGGTTGAAGAGGCCCGCGCCGCGTTCGACGCCTACGCGCAGAGATCCCCGCAGCATGCCGAATTGGCCTCGATGGCTTGGGAACAGATGACTGACAGTCGAATGCCGCCGCAATATGCGGTATCGGAGCAGGACCGCACGCTGCATGCTGGCGACATGGACCTCGCCTTGCGGGATCCTTCGGATCATCTCGGTCCGATCACGGAAGAGCTCCGCATCCTCGCCCGCTATCGCACGGAGATGCCGGATGACGAATTCGGTCAAGCCGTCCAGGACGAAATCAATCACCTTCGTTCGCTTGGCGCGTCGCGTGCCTATATCAGCGAGCGCAGTTTCGAGATCGAGGACCACGCGCGACAAGACTACGCCGAGCGCCGGTATCTGGAAGAGACAGCGCCAACCGTCATGGCCTTTGTGCGAAACGCCGACGTCGAGGGCCCGCTCTCCGAGGCAGAGCAGCAGGACATCGTCCGGCAGATAAACGAGCGACTAAGCTCCGACGCAATCGACGCGCTGCGGGCCGGTAACGCGGACGTCCTGGACAAATTCACCGAGGATCCGCTGCGCCAGCTGGAACTCGCCAAGACCTATCTTCAAAGCAGCGAGGTCACCGCGCATGGCCTAGCCATGGAGCGCGTTCTCGATGCTCTGGCCGAAGAGCAGATCGAGGCGCAGCGCGCGCGCCACGCCGCGGCACATGGTGAGAAGGGGATCACCCATGGATAAAGGCAAGATTGCCTTAGGAGTGTTGAGCCTCGTGCTGGTCGGTCTCGCCATGGGCTATGTCGTGGCGACCGGCTTTGTCATGTTCCGCTATGGGCTTTCTCCCTCGCGTTTCGACGTCACCCTGCTTGCCCGCGAATATCGGGGTCTGTCTCAGTCTGCACCGAAAGACTTCCTCTGGGTGAACCTCATCCTTGGCGGCTTCGGCCTGGCATCGCTGATGCTGAGCGTCACGCTTCTGGGGGATGCATTGACCCGCTTCGGGACGACGCATTGGCAGACTCGCAGCGAGATGAAGAGGAACGGTTTCTTTGCCAAGCCGGGCGGCGGCTTCCTTCTGGGCAAGCTCGGCTCCCCGAAATCCAGGCGCCCGTTCCTTGTCTCAAAAACCTTCCCCCACGCGCTGATCGTGGCGCCTACAGGCCGGGGCAAGGGCGTGGGGTTCGTGATCCCGAACCTTCTGACCTTCAAGGGCTCGGCCGTGGTGCTCGACGTGAAAGGCGAGAACTTCCGTGAGACCTCGCGCTTCCGCGCCAGCATGGGGGACAAGGTTTTCCGCTTCGCGCCGACCGACTGGGACCGACCGACACATCGCTATAATCCGCTGGCGCGCATCGCGGCCATGACCAACCCCGACAGGCAGCAGATGGAGCTTAAACTCACCGCGAAGCTCTTCCTGCAGACCGACAATGAAAAGCTGAGCGGGCTTTTGGCCGGGGGTATCGACCTCTTCGTGGCGGCCGGCCTTCTGGCCTTCGAGCGCGGCGTGCCGACCATCGGCGAGATTTACCGCATCACCGCCTCAGGCGGCGACAAGCAGAAGGAATATCTGAAACGCTCGCAGGAGGTGAAGAACAAGTCGGCCAAGCTGATCTTCGAGCGTATGGCATCGACCAACAACGACACCCTCACTTCCTACCTCTCGCTTCTCATGACATCGGGTCTCGACACTTGGGACAACCGCGCGATTGACGCGGCCACCGCGACCTCTGACTTCTCATTCCGGGATATCCGCCGCCGCCCGCATGCGATCTATCTCGTGGTCGAGTCAGAGATGATCCGCCCGCTGGCTCCGCTGATCCGCCTCTTCTTCTCGGACCTGATCGCCTCGCTGCAGGCTCAGGAACCCGGAGACGACGAGCCTTGGCCCGTCATGATCATGCTCGACGAGTTCGACCGGCTCGGCAAAATGCCGATCGTCGCCGAGAGCATCAAGACGCTGCGCTCTTTCGGCGGGAACCTAGCCATTGTCACCCAGACCATTCCGGCGTTGGACGAAATCTATGGTGAGAACACCCGCAGGTCGCTTCAGGGCGGCGCAGGTGTGAAACTCTACCTCACCCCGTCCGAGCAGAAGACCATTGAGGAGCTGAGCCAGGCCGTTGGCAAGACGACCAAGCGCGTGGTGACCCGCTCTCGCGCTGTTGGACGCAATCCGTTTGAGGGGCGCAGCGTTTCCGAGCGGACAGAGGACACCCCGCTCCTGACCGAGGACCAGGCCCGCCGCATGGACCTCGACGAGGTGATCCTCGTGATCGACGCGCAGATGCCGATCCGGGCGCGGCGGATCAAGTATTTCGAGGATCCGGCGCTAAAGGCGCTGCATGCCGGTCAGGCGGGGAGTTTCCCGTATCCGGACGAGGACGGGCTGCGGCGGGATCGGCAGATGTCTGAGACCCGGGAAACGGTGGAGAGGTTGAAGCAGGAACTGCAGGAGGTGCGGGCGGCTGCGGGGGCACAGGGGGCCGAGGCGAATGCGCTGCCCAAAGCGGCTCAATCTCCCTCGCAAAAACAGCTCGATCCCAAGCCAGCACCGTCAGGGCGGGCGCGAGGGAGGGCTGCACGGACCGCTGCGGGTGCCGCTGAGTCAGATCAGCTCTCCTTCGATCTGGCCGGGCTGGGTCTTCGCCCCTCTGACAGAACCCAACTGGCTGCGGCGGTTCTGACGACGCGAAGTATCATTGCACAGCATACGTGACCGGCCCAAAGCCGCCGGTTGAGCATGCGTCGTCGCCGCGGCGTAGCTTCCTCGAAGCGGTCGGTCGTGGCATTGTGCAGCAAAATCCGGGGCGAATGTCGCTGATGCGGACGGAGCCGCCCTTGGCCGTCTTCAAGTGAACGACCGGTTCCCAATAAGACAAATTGATTGGCTCTGCTGACGGCTGTAAACACGAGGAACTTTGGCCCAGAGCTAGAGCACGTGTTTTCAATAGGTGAAACTGTCCCCCGTCAGCGCCTATGGCACAGATTTGAGGTTGTGATTTAAGGAGGATTTGGGCTTCGTCGTAGTGACGAAGGAACGAAGATGAAGCCCAAATCCTCTAATTCAAAATCGCCGACCAAGCCCCCTGCAGAGCGAGTGGTCAAAGACATCCGTCGGCATACGCGTCGCCATTTCTCGGCCGAGGACAAGATCCGGATCGTGCTGGAAGGCTTGCGCGGTGACGACAGCATCGCCGAGCTGTGCCGCAAGGAAGGAATCGCCCAAAGCCTGTACTACACCTGGTCGAAGGAATTCATGGAAGCGGGCAAGCGCCGCCTGGCGGGCGACACTGCCCGTGCCGCGACCACCGGCGAGGTGCAGGACCTGCGTCGTGAAGCCCGTGCGCTGAAGGAATGCGTGGCCGATCTGACGCTGGAAAACCGCTTGCTTAAAAAAAGCATGATCGCGGATGGGGGCGGCGACGAATGAGGTATCCCGCATCCGAGAAGCTCGAGATCATAAGGATCGTCGAGCAGTCGCACCTGCCCGCCAAGCGCACACTGGACCAGCTCGGCATCCCCCGCCGGACGTTCTATCGCTGGTATGAGCGTTACCTTGAAGGCGGGCCGGAGGCGTTGGAAGATCGGCCATCGGCACCGAGCCGGGTGTGGAATCGCATCCCGGCGTGCATCCACGACCAACTCATCGAGCTGGCGCTGGAACAGTCCGAGTTGAGCCCCCGAGAACTGGCCGTGCGCTTCACCGACGAGCAGCGCTACTTCGTGTCGGAAGCCACGGTTTACCGGCTGCTCAAGGCCCACGACCTGATCACCAGTCCGGCCTATGTCGTGATCAAGGCGGCCGACCAGTTCCACACGAAGACCACCCGCCCGAACGAGATGTGGCAGACCGACTTCACCTACTTCAAGATCATCGGGTGGGGTTGGATGTATCTCTCAACCGTCCTCGACGACTTCTCGCGCTACATCATCGCCTGGAAGCTGTGCACCAACATGCGGGCCGAGGACGTGACTGACACTCTGGACCTCGCCTTGGCGGCTTCCGGCTGCGACAGCGCCACCGTGCAGCACAAGCCCCGGCTGCTTAGCGACAACGGCCCCAGCTACATCGCTGGCGAACTGGCGGAATACATCGAGGCGCGGAAGATGAGCCATGTCCGCGGCGCCCCGTGTCATCCCCAGACCCAGGGCAAGATCGAGCGATGGCACCAGACCCTGAAGCACCGCATCTTGCTCGAAAACCACTTCCTGCCCGGCGACCTTGAGGCCCAGATCGAGGCCTTCGTCGAGCACTACAACAACCAGCGCTACCACGAGAGCCTGAACAACGTGACGCCCGCCGACGCCTACTTCGGCAGGGCGCCGACCATCCTCAAACAGCGTGAAAGGATCAAACGACAGACCCTCGAATATCGGCGCTTGCAGCACCGCAAGCTCGCCGCATAACATCATCCCACAGACGAGGCCCGCTCTCCGCTAATCTACGCCACAAGTTGCGCCAAATGTTCTGACGACGGACATCTTGTAGAGCCGGGCATCCGGGTCGGTGGTTGAGGCATGGGTGGCATTGGACCGCTTCTCGCCCCGGAAATCGACTTCCGCATTGCGGTTCTGGCGGGTGGGACGGGACATCGGGTCGGTCTCGGACGGTGTCGGTTCGGGGTGGTCTTCGGCAGGGCTGTCTTGACCGGACGGGCCGCCCGGATCGTCGTCAGACGGCGTGTCGGTCGCCTTCGGCTGGAAGCTCTTCATGGAGGCCCAGGCCTTCACCAACGTGCCATCGACCGAGAAGTGGTCGTCCGACAAGAGCGGCGCCACCTCGCGATGGGCCAGGATCGCTGCCATCACCTTGCGCGACATGTCGGTTGTCAGCAGCCGGTCGCGGTTCTTGCTGAACACGGTCGGCACCCAGACCGCATCGTCGATCCCGAGACCGACGAACCAGCGGAACAAGAGGTTATACTGCATCTGTTCCATCAACTGCCGCTCGGAGCGGATCGAGAACAGGATCTGGATCAGGCTCGCCCGGATCAGCCGCTCCGGCGCAATCGAGGGGCGGCCGAAGTCGACATAAAGCGCCTCGAACCCGGCATCGAGACTGGCCAGAGCATCATTCACCACCTGCCGGATCTTGCGCAACGGATGCCGCGCGGGGATGCGCGCCTCCAGATCGACATAGCTGAACAGCGACCCGCTCGTCTCGTCCGTCCCGCGCATCATAACCCCCGCCGTTATCGTGCCGACGGTGAATCATGTTCTCATATCTCTGTCGAGGCGGGACTATTTCAGCGCCCTGTTAGACCTGTGCCGTCTCATCGGACAAGCGGCTTACGAGGCTCGCGTTCTGGATGTCATCCAGAAGTTCGGCTGTCCAAGGTTCACCGCGACGCTCGTCGTTCATGGGCGGGCCGTGATGGCGGGCGAGATCGTGCGATGATTGAGGGACAGCTATGCTTGGCCATCCGCGCGCGCATTAACGCAGCTTCTGTAGGCCGGAATGTTCATCGTGCTCTTGGAGGCATCGTAAAGCGCTGCAATCACGGACACCGAGCACGCTCGACCGCCTGGTAGAAGCCGCGCGCGACTATATGCCAAGGCTGCGGCCTCCGAGAACACTCTGAAGGCCTATTCCCGGGACTGGAGCCATTTCGCGCCGGTGCTGGGTGCGCGGCGCCGATCCTCTGCCCCCGTCGCTCCGGGTTATCGGCCGCTACTTTGCCGATCTGGTGCCATCGGGCGCCAAATCCTCGACGCGGTCGGTATCGCCGACCGCGCAGCGCCTCTGCGGTGTTGTGCGGGGCTATCCGCTGCACGGCGACAGGCTGGATCGCAAACACCGCCAAACCCGTAACGGAAGGCATAAGATCGGTCTGCCAGGATAACGGCACAGGCCGCCCATCCGCCAGTTTGCCCGACAGAGCCCTGCCGTGTCGATACATTGCAAAAGGCCCGGCATGGCGGGCACGGCCAGAAGGGGAATCGGGGTCGCTGATCTTGCTGCGCGGGTGCCGGCCGGGGAATGGGCGCCGAACCGGACAGCACGGCGAACACTTTAGATACTGCGCAATGCCCGAAGCGTTCTTGGGGCCGGGCCTTGCAACAGGGTAATCTTGCACAGACTTATGGCAGCATCCTACAAAGGTGATATATGCTCAAAGCATTGGCAACGATGGTCGCATTCACTGTCGCACCTCTGGCGGCCGCGGCACAGACGACAGACTACTTCAACTTCAGCATCTACACCGATGCCCAAGATCCCTACATCACCAATCTGGGCTCCGGGGTGCATTCGGTCATCGGCACGTTTTCGGGCACTGACGGGGTCCTGTCTGAATTCACCGGCACCTTCACCGCGCCGCTGGGAAGCTGGGCCCTGACCAGCGATGACCTGACGTTCTTTTCGGGTTCCTATGACACGGTGTCGGGCGAGCTGTCTTCGCTGTCCTTCCGGTTCTATACCGAGGTCGGTGAGGCCGGTTATTATGTTTATACCTTCGGCGCCGGTAGCGGCGAGCCCTACAGCGATACGCTGTCTTTCAAGAAAACCGGGGTTTCCGGGTTCCAGACCACGGAACTCACCGCCAACTGGGATGTTTCGGCGGTGCCCGAAATGGATCGCGGCGGCTTTGCCTCAGTGGCGTTTGTGTTTCTGGCCGGCCTCGGCTGGATGTGGCGGCGGCGCGGACAGACTTCGGGTCGGCTTGCCGTCCTGCCCAACCCCACAGCGATCTGATCTGTTCCGTTTGCCCTGACTGGACCGCGCTGCGCCCATCGCAGCGCGGTTTTTTTGTTGCTGCCCCGGGCGGCGCCGGGGGCCTAGCCTGCTCAGGTCATGGCCACAGCAGAACGGCGCCGATCTGGATCACCACGATCAGCGCAACCGCGAGGGGCGCAAGCATGATGATGGACCGCGGCGCCACCCTGTGCAGCAGCGGCCCTACCGACAGCCCGGCCCCCCCCGCTGCCGCCATCAGGATCATGGATTGCCGCCAGTCTGCCGAAGGCGGGTTATAGGTCAGCAGAAACGCCAGACAGACCAGCGGCACCGCCATCATGGGCAGCGCGGCCACCAGCCGCGCAGCAGGGTTTTGCAGCAGCGAATCCTCTTCGTCGTCGGGGTCAAACCAGCTGCCCGCGGCCTGTAGCCAGCTTGCCGCCAGCCCGCAGGCGGCGCCGGCCAGCGCGGCCATCAGCGCGATGCGCAGGTTTGGCCGCGGCGCGGATGCCGCCTGCGGGCTGGCGGTCGCGCGATCTGCCGTCGGCGCCGGAATGCCGACCGATGACCCCTGCAACGCTTCGTGGGCCAGATCGCGAATGATCCGGTCACGCTGGTCGGCCGCATTCTGGCGGATCAATCCGTCTGCGATCTGATCGCGCATGTCTTCAACCCGCACCGGATCGGGTGTGCGGTCGATCAGCAGGATCAGCCGTTGGTCCACCGCGGTCGGCATCAGGGTGAACCGCTGATGCCCTGACCACAGCCGATCCAGAGCCGCTGAAAACGAGCGGGGCAGTTGTTCGGTGCTGCGCGTCACCGACAGGGCGCTGAACGATAGCCGGGCCGCGCGCAGCCGGGCCAGCAGATCGGTCACCTGCGCCATGGTCAGCGGCCCCTGCGGCAGGCCCGCCAGATCGCTGCGCAGCGCCTGCTTGTGCGGCTCTGTCATCTCATGCAAGATCACCTCGACATAGCGATAGCTTGCGCGGCCTTCGAACATCTGCGGATTCTGGCGGGCAAACTCTTGAATATCGCCTTCGGTCGGGGTGTAGCGGGTCGAATTCTGTGCCACATAGTGATCTAGCATCACCCGGCGCTGCGCCTCTTTCAGCTTTAGCAAAAGGCTGTCTTCCGGCCCGTCAGAGCCGCTGATCAGCCGACGCCGCACCACAAGCCCGGCCAGCAACAGATCGCGCGCCCGCTGGCGCAGCGAGTCAGCCGATTCCCCGGGTTCGGGCGTCAAAAGCCGCATGTAGTTTTCCACATCGCCTGTCGTCACGATCTGGCCATCGACCCGGGCGATGATGTCTGGCGCGCCCTGCGCCAGGACCGGTGCGGCCAGCAGCCAGGCCATTATTCCCGTGGCATACAGCAGGCCGGGGCCCACCCCGCAGCGACAAATCAGAGCAGTCAACAGTTTGATCATGTCGGATCACCAGTAAGAGTATTGCCCTGTGACCAGCACATGGGCAGCAAGAAGTGCGTTGGTGGTGGCATGGGCCACAACGGCATCAGACAGGCCCCGGCCCTTCAGCGTCAGTGCGCCATAGGCCAGCCCGGCCAGTGTGCCGGCCACGGCATCCTGATGCAGCAGCCCAAAACCAAGCGCCGCCAGGGCGGCGGCAATCCAGGGGCCAAGTCGGCCCGCATTCTGCCGCGCCAGCCAGGCGGCAAGCGCGGGCTGAATCCCGCCGCGAAACGCCATTTCTTCCAGCAGCGGAATGGCGATTGCCGCCCCGACCGTGCGCAGGCCCAGCCAGACCAGCGCCACGGCCGCCGGGGCAGCGCCCAGTGCCTGCCCGATCAGGGCGCTGCCGTCGAGGTCGGGCGGCACAAGAGAGATCCACATCACATAGACTGCCGCGCCGGTGGCCGCGGCGCGGGGCAGGGCGGGCGTCGCGAACCTCGGCCGCAGCGATGGCCAGCCCCGCCAGACCATCGCTGCGCCCACCATCACCGGCAGGGGGTAAAGCCAGTTCACCGGCCCGGCCAGCAGCCCCAGCAGCAGCCCGGCCATGGTCATCCCGGCCAGCGGCATGATCGTGGGCAGCGCGTCAGTCAGCGTATCAGCCGGGCGGTCACCGGCGGCCGCGGCCATCGCGCGCGGCGCGGCACTGCGCTGGAACGCCGGCAGTTGCAGCGCCGCCACCGCACCGGCCATCACCAGCAACAGACCCACCGCGCCGAAATGCGAATGAAACCCGTTTAGTGCCAGATCGGCCCAGCCACCGGCGCCAATCGCAAACAGCAGTGCGATGCGCAGCGCATTGATCAGGAACACCGCCCCGCAGGCCGCCAGGGCCAGCAGCGCCGCCCGCCCGTTGTGCAGCCTCTGCCGTTCGGCCATCGCATAAAGCAGGATCAGCGTCGCGGCGCCCGCAACGCCTTCGTAACCCGCACAAGAGGCTGCGATGGAAATGACAAAACCCTGTGACAGCAACACCGGCTTGGCGGCCGCATCGCGCAGGATCTCGATCGGGGCGACATGCAGCAGATCCAGAAAACGCAGCGTCAGCCGCAGCGTCAGATCTTCGATGATGGCCTGCAGGTGCATCAGCGGCAGTTGCGCCAGCTGCGCCACCAGACCCCAGGCCGCAGCCAGCGCCGCCCCGCCGCCCAGCAGCAGCCGCAGACCCCGGGTTCTGGCCGTGGGCGGGATCAGAAGCGCGGTGGCCCCGGCCAGCCAGACCAGTGCCCCCCCCACCGCCACGGGATCAAGGGCTGCGCCGCGCCCGCCCGTGGCCAGCGCCGCATACCCCCCTGCTGTGGTCACAAAAGCCGCCAGATGCAGGCCACAGGCCACCGCGCTGCGCCGCGCGGTCAGCATGATGTGGCGCGTCGCCGGCTGCCAGAGCCCCGACAGTACCGCCAGCGCCGCAACGCCAGCCAGAACCAGCGTGGCTTCATGCAGCCACAGCAGCACCGGACCCAGCCAGCTGCGCGTTTCAAGCCCGGCATGAAGCCCCCGCCCCAGCGCAAACAGCACCGCGGCCTCGGCCCCCAGCAGCAGAGCCACCGCCACGCCGGACCGCCGCGCCAGCCCCTCCGTCAGGGCCTGCCTCATCATTGACCGGCCGCGGCCAGCCGGTTTCTGAGCGCCATCATCGCCGCACAGCAATCGGGGTCGGTTCTCAGCCCGGCATCAATGATCTGGGACAGCATCAGCCGGATCTGCATCGCCTGGCTACCCGAAAGCCGCGGCAGGCTGGTCAGATCGGCAGCCAGGGTTTCGCCCAGAATTACGGCAGCGCCGGTAGCCTCGGGCGATCCGGGCCGCGAATCGATCAGCTTGCGCACCTCGCTGGTGCGAGTGGCAGGGGGCAGCAGATTGCCCACCGTGCTGACCGCGCGACCCGATACCAGCGGCACCGCCTGCGACGATACCGGCTGAACGCCCGGCTCAATCGTCGTGGTGCCGGCAAAAGCCGCCGATCCGGTCAGGATCAGGGTGGCACCGATCAGTGCAAGGGTTTTCATGGCCTGTCCTTTCCGAACAGCTTGTCGGTTGAAATGCCCACGGCAAAAGAGATGCGGCTTTCACCCTGCGACCGGGCAAGGTCATGGGCCGTCAGCATGAACACCGTGTTGGCAAAGCGGTCAAAGCGCAGGCCAAAGCCTGCTTTCAGCACGCCCGCATCATCGGCCACACTGACGCTGAGATGCCGGGTCAGCCCCAGCCCGATGCCGACAAAGGCGCCCGGGTCGGTGCCTTCGTCCTGGTGATCACCATATCCGACCGAGATCATCAGCGGATAGAACCGGCCATCGGCAAACGGTCCGAGCCGGGTGACATGCGTGCCCGTCAGTGTCAGGTTGACGGCGCGGCCCTCGGCATCGCCCCAGGGCGCCAGCCCCTCGGCGCCGAAGGCCAGATAGTTCTGCCCCAGATCGCGCAGCACCCGACCGCCGATCTTGGCCGAGACATAGCCGGAATCGGCGAAATCTGCTGTCTCGGTCGAGGTGATTTCAATGGCGACATCGCCGCCAATCCCGGTTTCCTGATCGCCAAAGCCCGCCCCGAACGACAGCGAACCATCCAGTTCGCGCAACCCCGAAGGCCGCCTGTCCGATCCACTGATCGAAAAGAACACGGTTCCCCCCGGCGCCGTGCGGGCGCCGCCCACTCCCTGCACCGAGAGAAAGTTGGGCTCCTGCGTGGCAAAGCCCAGGCTGGCCATCGCTTCGGTCAGGTCATCGGCGGAAATGGCCTGGCCCGCACCGGTTTGCCCGGCGCCGCTTTGCCGCGGGCCAGTCTGGGCAAGGGCGGCTGGCGCGGCCAACAGGCCAAGCGCGCAAAGTGCCGCAGCGGGCAGGGTCAGGGTCATGGGCTGTCTCCGTGGCTGAATCGCGTCATCTGGTCTTGGCGCGGGCTTAGGCGTAATAGCGGGAATAGGCCGCGCCGTAGGCTTCGGTGGAACTGCGCGGGTCGTAGCAGTTCAGAACCGCGCCGGTGATCTGCACCCCGGCGGCAGCCATCAACCCGCGCACCGCCGTCAGCTCTGACGGGGTAGTTCGATTGTGGCGCGCGATCAGCAGGGTGGCGCCCATCTCTTTGCCGATCAGCACCGGATCAGTCACGTTCAGCGCGGGAGGGCTGTCGATCACCGTCAGGTCAAAGCGGCGGTTAAGCTCGGCCACAAGCGCCGACAGCCGCGGATTCATCAACAGTTCAGAGGGGTTGTGGGGTAAGGGCCCGGTAGGGATCAGCCACAGCCCCTCCAACGGTCCCTTGACAAGAATGCTGTCCAGATCGGCGGTGCCTTCCAGATAGCTTGACAGGCCCGGGTGGCTGCGCTTGACGCCAAAGCGCAGATGGGCGGTGCCGCGCCGCATGTCGCCATCAACCAGACAGACGCGCTGCCCGGCCATGGCAGAAACCACGGCCAGGTTTTCCGCACAGAAGGACTTGCCGACCTCGGGGGTGGCGCCGGTCACCAGCACCGCATTGTTGCGCGCGCCCGTCATGCTGAAATGCAGCGAGGTGCGCATCGACCGAAAGGATTCGATCGCGGCATCACGCGGGGCATTCAGCGCAAAAATCTCCCGCAGGCGCCGGTTGCGGCGGTCGCCTATCCCGCGCATGTATTGCACCACGGCAAAGACGCCCAGACCCAGCGATTCAAGATCGGCGGTGCGGGTGATCCCCACGCGCAGCCAGTTGCGCAATAGCACGATGGCGGCAGCGGCAATCATCGCCGTCACGGTCCAGAAGGGCAGGATGCGCGACAGCCGCGGCGAAACCGGCGCGCCGGTGGCGCGGGCAAG
Organism: Rhodobacter xanthinilyticus; assembly: GCF_001856665.1. Classification (NCBI taxonomy): domain Bacteria; kingdom Pseudomonadati; phylum Pseudomonadota; class Alphaproteobacteria; order Rhodobacterales; genus Rhodobacter; species Rhodobacter xanthinilyticus. The sequence goes on from NZ_CP017781.1 coordinate 3,342,814, forward strand.
ATCGACAATGCGCACATTGCCGATCTTGCTGGCCTGCATCACCCGCAACTCCTGCGCGCGGATGCTGAGCTGCATATAGTTTTCTTGTGCGACATCCAGCGCGCCGGTCAGTTTGACCAGCTCGCGCTGTGTGCCGGGCAGGCGCGAGATCTGGTCTTGCAAATTGACAAGCTGCGATTCAACGTGGCTCTTGTCGGCCAGCAGCTGCCGATAGGCCGGGTGGCTGGGGGTGTAGCGCTGCCGCATTGCGGTTTCTTCGCGGTTCAGCGTTTCAAGCTGCGATTTAAGCGCGGCGGTCTGCGACAGCATGTCCTGCGCTTCGAAATCGAGGTCGATGGCCTGATTGGACCGGCGGAAATCGTTGAGCGCAGTTTCCGCCGCCGATACAGCGGCCTCGGCGGTCAGAAGATTGCTTTCGATGAAGGCAAGGCTGCTAGCGGCCTCGGCCGAGCTGCGGTTGATGTTCTGGCGCAGATAGGCCTGCGCCACGGCATCCAGCGTCTGTTCGGCCTCTGCGGGCGATGCGTCGGCATAGGTCAGCCGCAGCATGAAAGACTGGCGGGTGGTTTCGGTCACGCCAAGGCGGCTGCGCAGATCGGCGATGGCCGCCGTCCGGCTGCGCTGCACCAGATCGAACCGACGTCCTTCGGGGGCGGCCAGCTTGCCCACGCGCAGCACCAGCCCGCTCTGCGCATCGGTCAAGGTCTGGCCTACCTCGCCCTGCAACATGCGGCCGTCCGGCAGGCGCAGCGCATAGCGGCCCCCCGTTCCGGCCGTCAGTTCCAGCCGCGCACCGATCCAGCCGTCTGGCACCTGTAGCCCGTCCAGTTCGATGATTTCGCCCTTGCGGGCATAGGCGCGCAGAAACCTGGCGTTGGGCAGCGGCACATCATGCAGCGCCAGATATGTGCCGATCAGCGGGGCCCGCTGCGGCGCCACATGCCAATCCAGATTCAGGCGCGCAACCGCTTCGCCCAGCACCATCCGCGACCGCAGGATTTCGATTTCGGTCACGGTATGGGGATCATCGTCCAGCTGCGCAGTCAGGGCACTGGGCAGAGACAGGGCAGCGCTGCGCGATTCAAGCTGCAGGAGGGCATCGGCCTGATAGACCGGCGCGCTGCCGAGATAGACCAGCATTCCGGTAAACATCCCCGCCACACCGGCCAAACCGACCATGCGCCGCGCCTGCCACAGCCGCAAGAGTACATCGCGCAGGTCAACGCCATCATTCTGCGCGCCGGTGGCGGCCGATTTCCAGTCATGCGTCTGCACTACCATCTCACCTGCTCCGTCATTGCCCTGGCCCAGGTCAGCGAGGCCTGCCAGACTTGGGTGAAAATCCTGTCATGGTGGTCTGCCGACCCAAGGATCGGGTCTTCGATATCGGCGCTGCCGCACCAGTGGGTCAGCAGAAACACGCGCCCTGCCAGCGCCCGAGTCCGGGTCACGATCAGATCGGCCTGCGCCGCTTCCATGCACAGCAGCAGATCTGCGGCAAGCGCCATCTGCGATGTCAGCCGCCGGGCCCTTGCCGCAGAAAGGTCAAGCCCCGCGCGGGCGGCACGGTCTTGCCACAGGTCCAGAGCCGGTTGCCCCGGCTCTGCAGCCAGCCCGGCCGAGCGGATCGTGCAACCCGGAACCCGGGCCTGCAGAACCGCCTCGGCCAAAGGCGAACGGCAGACATTGCCGGTGCAGACGACCAGAACCGAGCGAAAGTCGGGCAAGGGCGCTGTCATGGTGTCATCGCCCAGTGGCGTCGGCGCTTTGTCCGGCCGAAAGCGTCGGCAACAGCCGCCTGATCGTGTCGTTCCATTTGCTCAGCGGCGAGCGGGTGACATAGATCACATCGCCCGACAGCAACAGGAACCGGTTGCCGGTCAGCCAGCCCTCGGGCGCAGACACGTCCAGTTGAAACACCGTGGTGCCCGCAGCCGTCTGGCGAAAGACAAAAACCCCGCGGGCATCAGCGCGCAGTTCATCCAGCCCGCCTTGCCGGGCAAGTGCCTGTGTCAGCGTGATCGGATCAAGCGCAAGATTCACCACAGAGGGTTGGCGCACGCTACCCATGACATAGGCCTCAAGCGCGACCTGTCGGCGCACCGTCACGATATCGCCCGCGGTCAGCACCGGATTGTTGGCGCTCAGCCCTTCAGCCAGAAAGGCGTGCAGGTCGACATCGTAAACCTCGCCCCCGCGCTGCACCGTGACGTGATCGGTATCGGCCAGCGGCGTCAGACCGCCCGCGGCATTGATCGCCTCAAGCAGTTGCAGCGGCCTGGTCGAGAGCGCAACCGACCGCGGCGTGGCCACCTCGCCGGTGATGACGATGCTGTGCGCGTTGAATTCGGCAACGCTGACTTCGATCTGCGGATCGGGGATATAGGTCGCCAACTGTTCGGTTAGCGCCGTGCGGATCTGTTCCGCCGTCATCCCGGCTGCCATCACCTTGCCGACAAACGGGTAAAAGAAAGTGCCGTCATCCTGCACCATCACCGTCGAGGCCGCCGCGCCCTGCCGGTCTGCGGTGCCGGTCGAAAGTTCTGGGTGATCAAAGACAGCAATACGGATCACGTCACCCGGGCCGACCCGGTAGATCCACTTGCCGCCCGGCTGCAGCGCGGTACGTTTGCTGCCGACGGGCTGTGCGGCAAAACTGGCGATATTGGCAGGGGTCAGCGCCACGACATTGACGCCCGGCAAAGCGCTGGCCTGCGCCGAGGGCGAAACCGGCACCCGCACCGATCCATCGGCACAGGCCGCCAGAACCAGAAAGATCGCAAGGCTTGCCGGGGCGCTGAATTTGTCGATCATTTATCCATCCATCTCGCCAACAGATTTTGGCGCGGCAATTAAATGTTGCATGGCAAGTTTTTCAGCAAGGATTTGCCGTGATATCCGCCGGGTATTTCAGATCCCTTTTGCGATTTGTGAAGTATTATATGAGCCATTCCGCTGACACAAGAAAACACGTGCATTTTGCACGAAAGCGCATGACGTGTTATCGTTGGATAGTAGGCGTATCCAAGGCGTTGCCCTGCGCAATCATGTTTCTTTCATTTTCCTGCAATTCGCGCAGTCGCCGCTGCCAGATCGGGTTATTGACATTCCCGGCCTCGGTCAGGCCAAATTCCATCGAGGCAAGGCTATAGGGCGCCCGCAGCGCGGCATCATAGATTGCCAGCCGGTCACAGCGGAAATCATCTTGCGAAAAGTCATGTGACACCAGCACCACCGCCACCTCGGGCAGGGTGTTGCGGATGCGGCGCAGTTCGTCAAAGATTTCCCAGACACCGCCGAAATAATCAATATCAACAACAAGATGGGAAATCTTGCGCCCCGTAAGAACCGGCGATCTGATCCGCGAAAGACTGGGAACCGTCAGAACCGCCACCTGCTGCGCCTCGATCCAGTCGCGGGCGCGGTCAAGCTGGGGGCCGATCAGCACAATTGCCTCATCCGGGCCGATGTTGAGCGAATAAAGTCCGTCTGACCGGGGGTTTGGAAACTCGGTCGCGCGCGGCTTTTGCTGGGTTTTATCAGCCCCGAAATGTGTTGCTGCGCAGGCAATCCGATGGATCTGCCGCATGAAGCCAGACGTTTCCGGAATGGGATGATACACGTCAACCTCCATTGCATGGTTTGACCTGACAATGTCATGCCCCCTTGCGTGTCGCGATCGCAACCGCAAGGCGAGATATGTCTCTTTGGTGGGTTGGATGCCCCGATGGCATCGCGGTCAATTCATCCGATAGCCTGCGCGCAATCACAGGATTTCCCCGGCCCTCCAAAGATAGCGCGATCACCTCGGCAAGATGAATTGTGGCGGATGCGGGCACAGGTTAAAACCGTAGTGGTTCGCAGAACATTGCGATCACGCCCGGCCCTTTGGCCATAACTTACCTAAAAAACCTGTGCGATTGAAAGAGCATTCATGCGAAACCCATTGGCTTTGAATATCCAGCGGCTGCGCGGCAGGTATCGGCGCCTGCGCGCCGCGCTGTCGGCGCCACGGTTGCAGGTGCAGCGCATGGTTGTCATGCGCGACAGACATCCCATGTGCGAACGGCCGATCATCGTGATGGCCTGCCACCGGTCGGGCACCACGCTGCTGCGGCGCATTCTGCATTCGCACAGTGCCATCGCCTGCCCGCCGGAATCGTTCTTTCTGCACCATTTCATGGATTTCCTGAGCCGCCCGCAGTCGCGCGAAGGGCTGGGCAGCATCGTGGGCCCTGAAGCGGTGGATGCCACGATCCGCGCCGCCGCCTTTCAGTATCACGAAGCCTTTCGCATCGCCCAGGGCAAAGCGCGATGGGCCGACAAGACCCCGGCCTATATAAGGCGCTGGCCGGAATTGGTGGCGCTTGCCCCGCCCGAAACCCAATGGGTGGTGATCCTGCGCGATCCTTTCGATGTGGCGGCCTCAGTCTACGAGCGGGGCTGGTTCATCGAACATTACGGCGACAGGCCCGAAGCCGAAGCGGATCTGTTCGAAAACACGGTCTGCTATCTTGAAGACTACTTTGGCAAGCTGGCCGATTTCATCGGCACGGGCCGGGCCTATGTGCTGCGCTATGAACAGCTTGCCAGCGACCCCGAGCCGGTGCTGCGCCACCTGTTCCAGCATCTGGGCGAGCCATGGGAACCCGCGGTGATGACCCCTTGGGCCAGCCAGCACAATTTCGGCATCGAAGATCCGATCGCGCGGGGCACCCGTGGTTTTGTGCCCAGTATCGGCAACTGGCGGGTGTTTTCCGCGGCCCAGATGGCGGTGCTTACCGAACGCATGGGGGCGTTGCGGCAGGCGCTGGGTTATGATGCGCCCTGAACGGTCTGGTGTCTGGCGCAGTGGGCAGGGGGTTCTGGGCCGTGTCGCGCAGAATTTTGGCACGGTCGTGGCGGGCCAGCTTGCCGCGACGAGTCTTGGCTTTGCCACGCTGGCGCTGAACACCAACGCGCTGGGTCTTGAGGATCTGGGCCGGCTGATTCTGGTGCAGGCCGCGGGTGAAATGGCGCTTGGCCTGTGCAGTTTCGGCAGCTGGAGCATGGCGGTGCGGTTCGGCGCCAGCGCGATCAATGCCAGAGACGGGGCAGGGCTGCGGGCGATCTGGCGGTTTGGCCTGATGCTGGATGCGCTGTCGGCGGCGGCGGCGGCGCTGGTTGTGCTGGGGCTGTTTCTTCTGGTGCCCGAATGGATCGGCCTTTCGGCCGAAACCGGGCGGGCCGGCGCGATCTATGCGGCCACGCTGGCGGTCAGCTTTGCCGGCAGCAGCACGGGCATCCTGCGCCTGTGCGATGCGTTCCGCACCGTGATCGCGGTCGAGGTCGCGGTGGCGGCGATGCTTTGCGCCAATGCGGCGGTACTGTCGCAACTGGGGGCCGGGATCGGGTCTTATCTGGTGGGGGTTTCGCTGATCACGGCAATCGGGCCGGTCACGCTGAACCTGCTGGGATGGCGGCGGCTGCGCCGGGTGGCGGCTACGCTTGATGGCCCCGCGGCAGGCACCAGCTACACCCCCCGCGACATGCTGCGCTTTGCGCTTGGGTTAAGCGGCGTGACCATCATGTCAACCCTGCAAAACCGGGCCGAGTTTCTGATCGTGGGCAACCTGCTGGGCCCGGCGGCGGGGGCGCTGTTTGGCGTGGCCTACCGGTTTGGCGCGCTGTTTTCCCGCTTTGCCGAGGCCGGGCGCCAATCGGTCTATCCAGAGCTGGGCCATATGGTGGCGGGCGGCCGGTTTGATCAGGCGGTGCAAGTCGCCTTTCGGCTGGTGCGGCTTGCCGCGGTGCTGGCGGTGCCGGCGCTTGGGGTGCTGGCGCTGTGGGGCGGGCCGCTGCTGTCAAAGCTGTTCGGGCCGGCCTATGCCGCGGCATGGCCGAACATGATGCTGATTTCCGCGGGCATGGCGGTGGGCACCGCCACATTCGCGCTGGATTCGCTGGTCGTGCTGCGGTTTGGCGCCGACCGGCTGTTCGGCATCAGCCTGATCGCCTTTTGCACCTTCATCATGGCGGCGGTTGCCGGGCCGCTGATGCTGGGCACGGCTGGCGCCGGTGCCGGACGGCTGGGTTACACGCTGGTGCTGGCCGGTCTTTCGCTGCGGCTGATCCTGCGCGGCCGCGCGGCGGACAGAAACCGCTTTACCCCCGACAAGGATGCGCCATGACGCAGGCAGACAGCAAACAATCGGCCATCGTGGTGCAGTTTGGCGGGCGCCATCAATATGCCGTGCCCCATGCGCTGGCCAACCGCGGACGACTGGCCGCGTTCTACACCGATCTCTGCGCCGGTGCGGGGGCCGGGCGGCTGGTGCCAGCGCTGTCGCGCATCGCGGGCGGGCGCATGCCGATCGACCTGACCAACCGCCGCCCGCCCGAAAACGTGCTGCGCTGCACCACGACCTATCTGCGCTGGATGACCGACCTTCGGGCCGCACAGCGCCACGCGGACCCCGTTGCGCGGGTGTTTGCCACTGCGGCCGTGCATGATCGCGTGGCGCGACAGATGTTGCGGCGCGGCTTTGGAGCCGCCAGCCATGTGCTGACGCAGTTCTGCGAAGCCATCCCGCTTCACCATGCCGCGCGCGATGCGGGGCTGACGGTGGCAACCGACGTGAACATCGCCCCCTCGACCGAGGCAATCGTGCGCCGCGAACAGGCGGCCCACCCCGATTGGGAAAGCGCGGCGCTGTATTACGGCCAGACCCTGCCGGAAAGCGGCCACTGGCGCCGCCCGATGGCCCGTCTGGCCGATGCGACCGACCTGTTTCTGTGCCCGTCAGATTTTGTCCGGCGCGACCTGATCGAAAACTTTGACATCGCACCCGAAAGAACCCGGCTGGTGCCCTATCCGGTCAATCCCAAATGGTTTGCGGTTGACAACCGGCCGGTACCTGGCCGCGTGCTGTTTGCCGGAGGCGTGGGGCTACGCAAGGGTATCCATGTTCTGGCGGCGGCGGCGCGTATCCTGCGCGATCGCCGCACCGGCTGCGAGGTGGTGGTTGCGGGCGGCGGCGCCGATGGGCTGCGTGCCCGCCCCGATTGCGCGGCGCTGCATTTTCTGGGCCGGATGACCGGACCGCAGATGGCGGCCGAATTTGCCCGGGCCGATGTCTTTGCCCTGCCATCGCTGGCCGAGGGATCAGCCGGAGTGACCTATGAGGCGCTTGGCGCGGCTGTGCCGGTGGTAACCACGTTTGAAAGCGGATCGGTGGTCGAAGACGGGGTTCACGGCTTTGTCGTGCCCGCGCGCGATGCCGAGGCACTGGCCGATGCCATCCAGCGGCTGACGGCTGATCGCGACCTGCGCGCGCGCATGGCTGCGGCGGCGCGGCAAAAGGCCATGGATTACATCTGGTCGCGCTATGAACAGCGGCTGGATGCCGCGCTGTTTGCACCGCCCGGGGGCATCGCATGATCGCGATTGCCGGGCTCTGCCTCGCCATCCTGCTGCACGGGCTGCGCCAGCCCGCGGGCTATGTGCGGCTGCCGGTGCTGTATGCCGGGCTGTTTGCCGGTTGGGTCTTGCCGCAGCTTGCCTCGCTTGCCGCCAATGACACGCTGCCAGAGGCGGGGCGCAATGGCGTTGTGGTGATGGCGTTTTTCAGCCTCGCGGCCTGCTGGCTGGGCTGGTATGCGGCGCCCGCCGCCGGGCGGCCTCGGGCGTCGGAGACCCGCAACCTTGGGGTGCCAGTGGCGATTCTGACCGCCATCAGCGTGGCGCTGAACCTGAAGGTAGGGTCTATGGCCGCCGATATGGCGGATGTGTCGCAATGGTCGGGCCCCATCACCATCGTGGCCTTCTTTGCCATGATCCGGCATCTGGTGCTGGCGCTGGCGCTGATTGCCTTTCTGCGGCGGCCCTCGCCGCTGCTGGGCCTGCTGCTGGCTGCCAACCTGAGCGTGGCCTTGCCTCTGGTGCTGATCGGCTTGCGCCGGACCGAAATCATGGGATTCATCGCGACGATGATCTGCGGCCTGTGGTTCGGCCGGGGGATCCGCCTTCCGTTGAGCTTGCTGGCGGCGACGGCGGCGGGCTTTGCGGTGGTGGTCTTTGTCATCGGCCCGCTGCGCGGTGCCTCGGCTGCGATCGAGGCCGAGACCGGCGAAAGGCCCGGCCTGTTCAGTGCCGAACTGTGGCAGCGGCTGGATGTTTCGGCGGAACTGGAACGCGGCATCGACGACGCGCCCGACCTGTTGAACGCCTCTTACATCATCGCCTACCGGCGCGACGAAGGGCATTTCGGTCTGGGCGCCGAAACCTGGAACCGCTTTGTCACCCAATATGTTCCGGGTCAGATCGTGGGGGCAGAGGCCAAGCGGGCGCTGTATCTGGGCGATGGCGCCGGAAAGAACGGCGACAATACCGGCATCTATGACCGGATCGAAGACCGCTTCGACTTTACCTTTGCGCTTGGAACGACCACGACGGGGCTGGGCAGCGGGTTTGACGATTTCGGCTGGCTGGGGGCCGGATACTTCTTTGTGATCGCCCTGATCATGCGCAGGCTCTACAACGCCGGTCAGGCCGGAGACCTTTGGGCGCAGGCGCTTTACGTCGGGCAGGTGGCGCTGGCGCTGGTGTCTGTGACCCATCACCATGCCTCGCTGCTGGTGGTCATTCCGCTGCTGTTGGTCTGCGCCTGGGTCGGGCGGCGGTTGCAGGGGCTGCATCTGTGGCGCAGGCCGCAACCGCGCGGGGTGATGCCATGACGCGCAGAACCCTGCCGACCCTGGGCTTTGGTCTGGCGCGGCGTATCGGCCTGATCTTGCGGCTGCTGCGCTATCAGATCACGGTCTTTGTCTGGCACCGCCCGGTGCCCGCCAGCACCCGCATCTATGGTCGGCTGAGCCTTGCCTATGTCCCCTGCCGCCTGAGTCTTGGCCCGCGGTGCAGCCTGGGCGATGGCGTCACCCTGAACATCGGGCGCGAGGCCCGGATCGAACTGGGCGCCGATGTGGCGCTGAATTCCGGGTGCACGCTGGTTGCCTCTGACTGCATCCGCATCGGGGATCGGGTTGCCATCGGTGAATATGTCTCGATCCGCGATCAGCAGCATCACTTTCGCGCGGGCCACGGCGTTCTGGGGCAGGGCTACAAGATCGCGCCGGTCGAGATCGGCGAAAATACATGGATCGGGCGCGGTGTCTTTATCGGGCCGGGCACCCGCATCGGGGCCAATTGCATCGTGGGTGCCAACAGCGTGGTGCACGGCAGCTTTCCCGACGGGGTGCTGATCGCCGGGGCCCCCGCCCGCATCCGGCGCAACCTACAGGATCACCCATGAACGCCTTGCCCCGTCTTGCCATCCTGACCCGCGAAATCGCGGCCTATCACGATGCGCGGTTTGCCGCGCTGGCACCGATGCTGCCGCGCCTTGATGTGCTGGCCATGGCCGACGAAGGCAGCTTTGCCGGGTTTCTGGCGCAATCGCTGTCGGCGGGCTATCACGCGCAGCGGCTCTGGCCCGGCCTCGCAAGCTATCGCGCCGCGGCCGAAAATGCGCGGCTGGCGCCCCGCCTGTGGCAAGAGCTGGACCGGATCGCGCCCGAGGTGGTGGCCATCGCGGGTTGGGCCTCGCCCGAAAGCTATGCGGCGCTGGCCTGGGCCAAACGGCGCGGGCGCCGACTGGTTGTGATGTCAGATAGCCAGTCCCATGATGCCGCACGCCATCCGCTGCGCGAGGCGCTGAAGCGTCGCTTTCTGCGCTGTTGCGATGCGGCGCTGGTCGCGGGCCGCAGCCATGGGGCCTACCTGCAGCAGCTGGGCTTTGACCCGGGCCGGATCGCCACGGGCTATGATGTAGTGAACAACGCGCATTTCCGTCTTGGCGCCGATAGAGCGCGGGCGCGGGCTTGGGCGCTGCGGCAGGCGCTCGGTCTCCCGCAGCGCTATGTTCTGGCGGCAGGCCGGTTCGTGCCCAAGAAGAACCTTGTCCGCCTGATCGAGGCTTTCGGTCAGGCGCGCGCCGAAACCGGGCAAGATGCTGCGCTGTGCATCGTGGGCGATGGCCCCGACCGCCCGCAGATCACCGCAGCCATCGCGGCCCAGGGACTGGGCGAGGCGGTGCGGCTGCTGGGGCTGCGCAGTTACGAAGACATGCCGGTGCTTTACGGTCTGGCCGAGGGGTTTGCCCATGTGGCGCTGACCGAACAATGGGGGCTTGTGGTCAACGAAGCCGCGGCAGCGGGCCTGCCGCTGCTGCTGTCCGCCACCATCGGGGCCGCCCCCGAACTGCTGGAACCCGGCCGCAACGGCTGGCTGGTGCCGCCCGATGACCGTGGCGCGATCGCAGAAGGGCTGGCCCGGATGCTGCGGCTGACCGCAGACGAAAGGGCAAGCATGGCGGCCGACAGCCGCGCCCGGGTTGCCGACTGGGGCCCTGACCGCTTTGCCCGCGGCATGGTCGCAGCGGCGCACATGGCGCAGACCCGGCCGCTGCGGCACCCCGGCCCGCTGGACCGGATACTGTTTCAGCGCATGGGCCGCCGCCCGGTAGAGACGGTCGCATGATGACTGGCGCGCCCCGCATCACCATGCTGTCTGCCGCGCTGTCGCGCGACGGCGGCGGTGTCTTTGCCTCGATCCTGGGCGCGGCCGAAGCGCTGGCCGACCGCGGGGTGCCGGTGTCGCTGATCGGCCTTGCCGACAGCCATTCGGCCGCAGACCGCCCGACCGATCCGCGGCTGGCCAGCCGTGTTGTGACCCTGCGCCAGAGAATGCCGCTGGGTGTGCCTGCACCGCTGGTGCGCGCGATTGCCGACGAACGGCCCGACATCCTGCATCTGCACGGGCTCTGGCTGCCTCCATCGCGCGCCATGGCGGGTTGGCGCAACAGCAGCGGGCGGCCCACGGTGATTTCACCCCACGGGATGCTGGACCCCTGGGCGCTGGCAAACAGCGCGTGGAAAAAGTGTCTGGCGGGCCTGATGTTCGAACGGGCCAATCTTGCCGCAGCAAGCTGTATTCATGCGCTGAACTTAGCCGAGGCTGCGGCGGTGCGTGCCTATGGGCTGCGCGGGCCTGTTGCGGTCATTCCCAATGGCGTGCACCTGCCCACGGTGGTGTCCGCCGCCGATGCCGCCGCCGGGGCTGGCGATGGCCGTCGGGTCATGCTGTTTCTGGGGCGGTTGCACCCCAAGAAGGGCCTTTCCGAAACCATTCAGGCCTGGTCGCGCATGGATGCAGCCCTGCGCGCCGACTGGCGGCTGGTCATTGCCGGGTGGGATGACGGCGGCCACGGGGCGGTGCTGCGCGATCTGGCCGGGCCAATGCTGGCCTCTGGCGACATCTGTTTCGTCGGGCCGCTTTTCGGCCCGGCGAAAGAGGCGGCGCTGCGGGGGGCCTCGGCCTTCATCCTTGCCTCGCATTCCGAAGGCCTGCCCATGGCGGTGCTGGAAGCCTGGAGCCATGGCAAACCGGCCTTTATGTCGGCGGCCTGCAACCTGCCCGAAGGCTTTGCCGCAGATGCTGCCATCCGGGTGACTCCGGAGCCGCAGGCGCTGGCCGATGCGCTGGCCATGCATCTGGGCCGAGCAGACCTGCCCGATATCGGCGCCAGAGGCCGCGCACTGGTGGCGGAACGGTTTTCCTGGCCCGCCGTGGGGGCGCGTCTGGCGGCCGTTTACGACTGGCTGCTAGGGGGCGGGCCGATGCCCGCCGATGTCGAACCCGAACCCGGCCAATCCACGCCGCGCCGCCGGCCCGGCCCTGCCCTGCGGAGAGACGGATGTTCCTGACCGTGCTGATCCTGACCCGGAACGAGGCGCGCCATATCGCGCGCGCCATCGAAAGCGTTCAGGCCGTGGCCGATTGCATCGTGGTGGTTGACAGCGGTTCAACCGATGCGACCTGCCAGATCGCCGCAGACATGGGCGCGCGGGTGCTGCATCACCCCTGGGTCAACTATGCGACCCAGTTCAACTGGGGGCTGGATAACTTGCCCGCGCAAACAGAATGGGTGCTGCGGCTGGATGCCGATGAAATCGTCAGCCCCGAACTGCGCGCCGAAATCGCCTATGGCCTGAAAGCGCAGCCGCCAGAGGTGCAGGGCATCCATGTCTCGCGCCGCATGACCTTTTTGCGTCGCCCGATCCGGCATGGCGGGGTGTTCCCGATCCGGGTGCTGCGGCTGTTTCGGCATGGCCGGGGCCGCTGCGAAAACCGCTGGATGGATGAACATATTCTGGTGTCGGGCAAGACCGCCGATTTCCGCGGCGAAATTCTGGATGACAACACCAATCCGCTTGGCTGGTGGACAGACAAGCACAACGCCTATGCCAGCCGCGAGGTCATTGATCTACTGAACCTCGAATACCGGTTTCTGCCGATGCAAAGCGTGGCCCGCCTGCGCGGCGGGCGGCAAGACGGGGTGAAACGCTGGATCAAGGAAAGGCTTTATGCCCGGCTGCCGGGGGGGCTGCGGGCTGCGGTCTATTTCCTGTATCGCTATTTTTTCCGGCTGGGCTTTCTGGACGGCTTCGAAGGCGCGGCGTTCCACATCCTGCAGGGATTCTGGTACCGGTTTCTGGTAGATGCCAAGCTGCGCGAGGTGCGGCAGTGCATGGCGCAGGAAAACCTGCCCCCGGCCGAGGCGATCCGGCAGGTGCTGGGCATCACCCTGCCCTCTGCCCAGCAGGACGGGGCAACCCCATGACCCGCCCCGACAGACCGCAAGACCCCCCTGCCCGGCCCCCGACGCCCGCCCAGGCGATGGCCTGCGATGAACCCGCGTTTTCCGTGCCCGATTTCGCAGGCCGCGACGTGTTCGACCGCGCACCAACCTTTGATCTGCGGCACCGGCTGTATCGGCTGCTGTGGCAGGCCTGCTGGCTGCTGCTGGCCCGCTGGACCCCCCCGCCCGCGCATCGCTGGCGCATTGCATTGGCCAACCTGTTTGGCGCGCGCATTGATCCGACGGCTGCGCTCTATCCAACGGTGCGCATCTGGTATCCGCGGCATCTGACGATGCAGGCCCGGGCCACGCTGGCGCCCGGCGTGAACTGCTATTGCGTGGCTCCGGTCACGCTGGGCGCCTATGCCATCGTTTCGCAGGGCGCGCAGCTCTGCACCGCCACGCATGATGTGGACGACCCGGCCTTTCAGTTGCTTGCCGCGCCGATCCGGCTGGGCGCCCATAGCTGGGTCTGTGCCGAGGCCTTTGTCGGCCCCGGGGTCAGACTGGCCGAAGGCGCGGTGCTGGGCGCGCGGGGCGCGGCCTTTCGTGATCTGCCGGCCTGGACGGTATCGGGCGGCGTTCCGGCCAGGGTGATCCGTGCGCGCCGCCCGTTTTCGCGCGATCAACGCTGAACCAAGGAAGCTTTCCATGCGCTACCGCCCCGAAATCGACGGGCTGAGAACCCTCGCCGTGATGCCGGTGATCCTGTTTCACGCCGGACTGCCGGGGTTCGGCGGCGGCTTTGTGGGCGTGGATGTGTTCTTTGTCATCTCGGGCTTCCTGATCACGCGCATTCTGGCCGATGACATCGACGCCGGGCGCTACTCGCTGTTGGAGTTTTACGAACGCCGCGCCCGGCGCATCCTGCCCGCGCTATTTCTGGTCATGGCGCTCAGCTTTGCCGCCGCCTGGTTCCTGATGCTGCCGCGGCCGTTTCTGGATTTCGCCCGCAGCCAGCTGGCTGTGGCGGTGTTTGCCTCAAACATCGAATTCTGGCGCCAGACCGGCTATTTCGAGACGCTGACCGTGACCAAGCCGCTGTTGCATACCTGGAGCCTTGCGGTTGAGGAGCAGTTCTACATCGCCTTTCCGCTGGTTCTATGGGCCCTGCGCGGGATGCGCCCGGGGGTGCGCTGGCTGATCCTGCTGGCGCTGGCGGTGCTGAGCCTTGCGCTCGCGCAGCGCCTGTCGGCCAGCGATCCCGATGCGGCCTTTTACCTGCCGTTCGGCCGGGCGTGGGAATTGCTGGCAGGCGCGCTGCTGGCGCTGGCGCCGGGGGGGCGGCCTGGCGTGTCGCGCGGGGTGGCGCAGGCGCTGTCGGCGCTGGGGCTGGGGGCCATCGTGTTGGCAATCACGCTGTTCAGCCATGACACGCCCACGCCTTCGGTCTGGACGGCGCTGCCGGTGCTGGGGGCGGTGCTGGTCATTGGCTTTGCCGACGGGCAGACCCTTGTCGGGCGGCTGCTGTCAACGCGGATCATGGTGGGCATCGGGCTGATCAGCTATTCGGCCTATCTGTTTCACCAGCCGCTGCAGGCCTTTGCGCGGGTTCATGCGCTGGATGATCCGGGGCCGTCCGTGCTGGCCGCGGTGGGGCTGCTTGCGCTGCCGCTGGGCTGGCTAAGCTGGCGCTTCGTCGAACAGCCCTTTCGCAACCGGCACGGGGCGATCACGCCGGCTCGGCTGTGGCTGGTCTGTGGGGTGGGAACGGCGCTGCTTCTGGGGCTGGGGTTCTGGGGCCATGTCACCCGCGGCTGGCCCGACCGCCTGCCGCCCGAAGTGGTGGCCGCCGCTCGTGCCGCAACCGAACGCGACGATCAGGTGGCGGCCTGCCGGTTCACCGAAGACGATACGCCCACGCAGCCGGTGGACCGCTGCCTTGATCCCGGTCGGCCGCTGGTCGCCCTGATCGGCGACAGTCATGCGATGATGTATGCCCCCGCCCTGCGCGCGGCGCTGGCCGCACAGGGTGCCGGGCTCTATCAGATCAGCCGCAACGGGTGTCTGCCGCTGCCGGGTTTTGCGGTGCCCGATACGCGCAACGGCGCGGGGTCCTGTGATCGCCATGTGCGCGCGGTCTGGACCCAGCTTGGAACGCTGGACCCGGATGTGGTGGTGGTTTCGGCGCGCTGGACCATGGCCCTGCAGGGGATCGGCTTTGACAATGGCGCGGGCGGAGTGATTGCCGATGACGGCCACCACCACGTTGACCTGCGCGACCCGGGCCGCCCGCTTGATGACCCCTACCGCATAGCCGAGGTTGCCGCCGCCATGGGCGATCAGCTGCGCCAGCTGCTGAAACGGCATCGCGTCGTGCTGATCTACCCCACGCCCGAAGCGGGATGGGATGTGCCCCTGCGCGCGGGCAAGCTGCTGCTGCGCGGCGGGCAGATCGACAGAATGACCACCACCGCCGACAGGGCGCGACAGCGCAATGCGGCGGTCACCGCGGTATTCGATGCAATCGAAAGCCCGCGGCTTTACCGCGTGCGTCCCATCGACCTGCTGTGCGACACGCCGCTGCGCGGCCGCTGCCGCACCATGCAGGACGGCGGCGCGCTGTATGTCGATGACAACCACCTTTCACAGGCCGGGGCTGCAGTTGTGCTGCCCGAAATCCTGCGCCAGATCGCCCTTGCGACCGGGCGCCCGGCCGACAGTCTGCAATGAAAGGGCAGAGCTTGAAAATTTCTATCGTCACAGCGGTTTACAACCGCGAACGCACCATAGGTCAGGCCATCGACAGCGTCGCGCGGCAAACCCACCCCGACCTCGAACATCTGATCATCGACGGCGCATCAACCGATGGCACGCTGGCCGCGGTCAGCCGCCATGGCCATGCGCGGATGCGGGTGCACTCTGGCCCCGACAACGGGATTTATGATGCGCTGAACAAGGGCATGGCGCTGGCGGCTGGCGAGGTGCTGGGGCTGGTGCATTCGGATGACTTTCTGGCCCATGACCGGGTGCTGGCGCAGGTGGCCCGGGCCTTTGCCGATCCGGCAGTGGATGCGGTCTATGGCGATCTGGATTATGTGGCGGCCCATGATCCGGGGCGCATCGTGCGGCACTGGAAATCCGGCGGCTATCACCGCGGCAAGCTGAGCTGGGGCTGGATGCCGCCGCATCCGGCGCTGTTCCTGCGCCGCCGCGTGATCGAACGGCACGGGGTCTATGACACGTCTTACCGCATCGCGGCCGATTACGAGGCCATCCTGCGCTGGTTCGGGCACGGGGCAATACGGCCCTGCTATATCCCCGAAGTGCTGGTCAAGATGCGGGTGGGGGGCGAAAGCAACCGGTCGCTGTCGCGCGTGCTGCGCAAGAGCCGCGAAGACTATCGCGCGCTGCGCGCGAATGGCATCGGCGGGGCGGGTGCGCTGATCGCCAAGAACCTGACGAAACTGCCGCAGTTCCTGCGGCGCTAGGCGGCTGACGCGCAGACCCGGGCTCCGGCCCCGGGCGCGCTGCCGGTTCAGATGCCGCGTTCGGCTGCGCCGCCGTGCTGCAGGCTGGCCGGGCCGCTGCCAGCCCGGCTCGGCGTGCCCAGACCCGCCAGCCGCGGCCGCCGCCGGGCCAGCACCACCAGCAGCCGGTAGCAGGCAAAGAACACCGCGCCGCTGATCAGCACGGCCAGCGCCGCCGCCCCGGGCCGATGCGCCAGCCAGACCCCGGCCAGCATCGGCACCACCGCGACAGGCGCCACCACCACCGTCACCAGCGGGTTCGACAGCGCCCAGCGATGACGGCCCAGAAACAGGATTTCCAGCGTGCGTTTCACCAGCTGGTGAAAATGCAGCCGGTCCGGCAGATCGGTGGGCCGACCGTTGCTGCGGCGGCGATAGATCGCAAGCAGCGTATCCGCCAGCGGCCAGAACATGATCAGAACCAGTGCCCAGGGCGAAACTCCGGGTTCGCGCTGCACCAGCAACACCGCCAGCCAGGCCAGCACAAAGCCGATCAGATAGGCCCCCGCATCGCCCAGAAAGATCCGCCCGTGCGGATAATTCAGCGCCAGAAAGCCCAAGATCACCGCGGCCAGCGCGGCGGCGATTGCCGCAATATCCTGCTGGCCATGCGCGGCCGACAGCAGCGCCAGCCCGGTGGCACCGATGATTGCCAGCGTGCCGGCCAGCCCGTTCATCCCGTCAACCAGATTCACCGCATTGCACATCCCCGCCACGGCAAAAGTGGTGAACACCAGCGCGACCGGCATCAGCCGCAGCAGCGTATCCACCACCGGCACATCAACACGGTGGATCATCGCGCCGGTCAGGTGCATGGCCATGATCGCCGAGAGGGCCGCAGCCATCAGACGCAGCGTCGGGCGCAACTCGCGCCCCATGTCTTCCAGCAGCCCAGCAACCATGACCGGCACCGCGGCCAGCAGAACCTGCGCCATCAGTCCCACCGCGCTGCCCGACATGAACCCGACTGCCAGCTCCAGCCCGATAAAGATCGCCACCCCTCCAATGCGCGGCGTCGGCCGCTTGTGCGAAGCCTGAACCGCCAGCAGATCAGATGCGCGCGATGTCAGCCCGACATGTTTCTGCGCCGTGCGCACCAGCAGCAGGCAAATGGCAAAACTGACAGCCCCGGCACTCAGAAAAGCCCAGACCGGCTGCCCGTGCAGGGTTAAAATGCCAGCCGAAATAGTCATGTCAAAATCTCCGCCCCGATGACTGCCGGATCCGCCGCCGGCGATCGGCGAGCGGCTTCCGCACCACCATGCTCAAAGCACGGCCAGACTGTCGAAAGCGCATCGGATTGCGGCGGCTATCGCCCGAGCGTTGGGGCTGTCGAATGTCCGGCGCGGTATCGAACGCCCTTTTGCCTTGGGTCACGGGCCAGTGATACGAAGTCTGCGCGACACTGCCGGTTCTCTTGGGTCGGCGCGCGGCGCATCGCCGGGTAATGGCAGGCATCTATCCTTGCATCGCGCCATCGTTCGCCTGGCCCGGTCAGTGCACGAACCCTATGCGGCAGACAACAGGACAGGCGAAGATGAAGAAGGCGCTCATCACGGGCATCACGGGACAAGACGGTTCCTATCTTGCTGAATTCCTCTTGGAAAAGGGCTATGAGGTTCACGGCATCAAGCGCCGCGCCTCGCTGTTCAACACCCAGCGGGTAGACCACATCTATCAGGATCCGCATATCGACAATGCCCGCTTCAAGCTGCATTACGGGGATCTGAGCGACACCTCGAACCTGACGCGCATCCTGCGCGAGGTCGAGCCGGACGAGGTTTATAACCTCGGCGCGCAAAGCCATGTCGCGGTCAGCTTCGAAGCCCCCGAATATACCGCAGATGTCGATGGCATGGGCACCCTGCGTCTTCTGGAGGCGATCCGCTTCCTCGGGCTGGAACAGAAGACCCGCTTCTACCAGGCGTCCACCTCGGAACTGTACGGCCTTGTGCAGGAAATCCCGCAGAAGGAAACCACGCCCTTCCACCCGCGTTCGCCCTATGCGGTGGCCAAGATGTATGCCTACTGGATCACGGTGAACTACCGCGAGGCCTATGGCATGTATGCCTGCAACGGCATCCTGTTCAACCACGAGTCCCCGCGCCGCGGCGAGACCTTCGTGACCCGCAAGATCACCCGCGGCCTGTCGAACATCGCCCAGGGGCTGGAAAAGTGCCTCTACATGGGCAACATCGACTCGCTGCGCGACTGGGGCCACGCCAAGGACTATGTGCGCATGCAGTGGATGATGCTGCAGCAGGACGTGGCCGACGATTTCGTCATCGCCACCGGCGTGCAATATTCGGTGCGTGAATTCATCAGCTGGACGGCCGCGGAACTGGGCATCACGCTGGAATTCACCGGCACCGGCGTGGACGAGATCGCTACGGTCACCGCCGTCACCGGCGACAAGGCCCCGGCGGTCAAGGTCGGGGATGTGCTGATGCGCATCGACCCGCGCTATTTCCGCCCCGCCGAGGTGGAAACCCTGCTGGGCGATCCGACCAAGGCCAAGGAAAAGCTGGGCTGGGTGCCGGAAATCACCGCGCAGGAAATGTGCGCCGAAATGGTGGCCTGTGACCTGAAGGATGCGCAGCGCCATGCCGTGCTGAAAAAGCATGGCTTCGACCTGCCCGTCTCGCTGGAAAACGGCTGAAGGAGAGCGGCAATGCGCAAGATCTATGTTGCCGGTCATCGTGGCATGGTGGGCGGTGCGATCCTGCGCCGCCTGCAGGCCCGCAAGGATGCGGGCGAAGCCCTGACCCTGATCACCCGCACCCATGCCGAGCTGGATCTGACCAGCCAGGCGGCGGTGCGGGATTTCATGCAGGCCGAAAAGCCCGATGTGGTCATTCTGGCCGCCGCCAAGGTGGGGGGCATCCACGCCAACAACACCTATCCGGCCGACTTCATCTATGAAAACCTGATGATCGAATGCAACGTGATCCATCAGGCCTTCGCCGCCGGGGTCACGCGGCTTCTGCAGCTCGGGTCAAGCTGCATCTATCCCAAGGCCGTGCCGCAGCCGATGCGCGAGGATGCGCTGCTGACCGGCACGCTGGAAGCCACCAACGAGCCCTATGCCGTGGCCAAGATCGCCGGCATCAAGCTGTGCGAAAGCTACAACCGCCAGCATGGCACCGATTACCGGTCTGTCATGCCGACCAACCTTTACGGGCCGGGCGACAATTTCCACCCCACCAACAGCCATGTGCTGCCCGCGCTGATCCGCCGCTTCCACGAGGCGGCGCAATCGGGTGCCGAGGTGGTGACGATCTGGGGCAGCGGCACGCCGATGCGCGAATTCCTGCATGTCGATGACATGGCCGAGGCCTCGCTCTTCGTGCTCGACCTGCCGAAGGATGTCTACGAGGCCAATACCGAACCGATGCTGAGCCATATCAACGTCGGCACCGGCACCGATCTGTCGATCCTCGACATCGCGCGGATGGTGGCCGAGGTGACCGGCTTCAAGGGCCGCATCGAAACCGATCCGACCAAGCCCGACGGCACCATGCGCAAGCTGATGGATGTCTCGCGTCTGGCCAACATGGGCTGGCGCGCGAAGATCGGCCTGAAAGAGGGGCTGGCCGGCACCTATGACTGGTTCAAGGCCGAGCAGGGCGACATCCGCGGCCAAGCCGCAGCGATTCGGCCGGTCTAACGCCGGTTCCGGCCATTTCTGCACTGCCGCAGCCATCCAAAAGATAGCAGGTAGTTAAACTTATGACACCGGCGCCAATAGATTGGGCGCTTTACACTTACGCAGCTGCAGCATAAATTGTCGGTGAAATAACTTTACCTAGTAAAGCGCGGGCAATGCCCGCCGCAGTGGCGACGTCAAAGCAGGCATCCTGTTCCAAGAAAGACCAAATGACTTCGCAGGCCATAGACTTCACCCTGTCGCAGCAGACATCTGGCCTGAGTGTTTCTGGCACCATCAAGCGGCTCAGGGTCCTTGTTGCCGATGACCACAATCTTGTGCGTGACGCGCTGGCAGAGGTGATCCAGACGACGCAGCAATTCGAGGTGGCAGTGGCAAATTCGCTGGGTGCGACCCATGAGGCTATCAGCAAGTCCGGCCCATTTGACATCGTGCTGCTGGATCTGAACATGCCCGACATGAAGGGCGTGCCGTCAGTCGAAATGACGGTAAGAATGCCCGGCGCCGGTGCGGTGGTGCTTTTTTCGGGCAATGCGCCGCGCGATGTGGTGCTGCAGGCGCTGGCCAAGGGTGCGCGGGGGTTCATCCCCAAGAACATGCGCCTTGCCGCGCTGCCGAACGCGCTGAATCTGGTGGCCTCGGGCGAGGTGTATCTGCCTGCCTCGATGCTGGGCACACCGCCTGATGCAGGGCAACCGGGTGTGATCGAGGGCTGCGTCGCGCAACTGTCAGACCGCGAGACCGAGGTGCTGCGGCTGGTGGTTGCGGGTCTGCCCAACAAGGAAATTGCTCGGCGCACAGATTCCAGCGAAGTGCGGGTCAAGATGCACATGCGGATGATCTGCAAGAAGCTGGCGGTGGCCAACCGCACCAGCGCCGCGATGAAGGCCCGCGAACTGGGCCTGTGTTAAATCGCCGGGCGGCGGCCCGCCCGGTCAGTCGGTGCCCGGCGGCGCGTCGCTGTTCGTCAGATCGCATTTGGTATGTTGCCAGTACCACGGCAGGGCCGCGATTTCGGTCCGGGCGGCTGCAGGATTGCCGGTCTTGAAATGAGTTTCGATCAGGGCAAGCCGCGTGGCCAGCCGGTCTGCCCCGAACAGCCTTGCCGATCCGGTAAGGCGATGGACAAGCGCACAGGTCTGGTCGTTGGTATCGGGTTCGTCGGCCAGCTCTGCGATCCGGGCCAGCAGGTCTTCGGCTTCGGCGATAAAGGCCGGGCGTCGGCGGGCGATGATGGCATCGGCCAGGCTCTGGCCCGCATCGTCGTCCACCGCAACAGCGGCAGGGCAGACGCGGTGCAAGATATCGTTCAACTTGGTCATCGAGATCGGCTTGATCAGCACATCGGCCATGCCCGCGGCGCGAAAGCGCTGCTGTTCGTCTGGCATGGCATGGGCGGTCAGCGCGATGATCGGCGTTGCAACGTTCGGGCCGGGCTGGTCGCGCAGCGCCGCGGTCGCCTGCAACCCGTCCATATTGGGCATCGAAATATCCATCAGGATCAGGTCATAGCGCCGCTGCGCCGCAGCAATCAGACCCTGCGCGCCGTCTTCGGCCTCGGTCACACGATGGCCCAGACGGGTTAGCATTTCGCCCAGCACAAGGCGATTGTTGGCATTGTCTTCGATCATCAGCACATCCAGCGTGCTTGTCTGGCTGGCCTGCGACGGGCGCCCCGGTCTGGGCGGCTGATCCTGCACCGGGTCCAGCAGCGGCAGGGCAAGGCTGAACCGGAAGGTTGACCCCTGCCCCGGCTGGCTTTCGGCGGTCAAAGTGCCGCCAAGCTGCGCCACCACGCGCCGCGCTATGCCAAGGCCCAGCCCGGTTCCGCCCTGCGGCCGGACATAGCTAGTGTCCAGCGTCACGAAATCATCGAAGATGCGCCGCAGATCCTGCGGCGCGATGCCGATGCCGGTATCTTGCACGCTGAATTCGGTTGGCCCATCGGGGCCCAGATGGCGGATATTGAGCGTGATGGTGCCGTTTCGGGTGAACTTCACCGCATTGCCGACAAGATTAAGCAAGACCTGTTTCAGCAGCCGCGTATCCGAAAACACGGTGCAGCGCGCCGCGTCGGGCAGACAAAGCACCATACACGACCCCTGCTGCGCCGCAGTGGCGACCTGATTGTCGATCACGTCATGGGCCAGTGCGGCAAGGTTGACCGGCTCGGAAACGGTGGGCACCTGCCGGTTGTCATGGCGCGAAACCTCCAGCACGTCGTTCACATGCTGCAACAGCACATTGCCCGCGCTTTCCAGAATATGCACATAGTCGCGCTGCTTGCGCGTCAGCCGGGTCAGCGCCAGCAATTCGGTGGTGCCCAGCAGCCCGTTCAGCGGTGTGCGGATTTCGTGGCTCATCACCGCCAGCAGCTCTGCCTTGGCGCGTTCGCCGGCAAGCGCCCTGTCGCGGGCCCTGAGCAGGTTTTCCTCGGCCGCAACTTCGGCCGTCAGGTCGCGTAGAAACGCCACCAGCAGCCGCGGCCCCGGCCGGTTTGCTGCCGTAATCGACAGTTCAACCGGAAAGATCGTGCCCTTCCGGCTCAGCGCCAAAAGCCGCTGTCGGCGGGTTTCCTCGCCGGGATCGTGACTGGCAACCTCGTCAATGATGCGGCACAGGGCAGACCGCTGGTCTTCGGGCAGTAGCAGGTCCGGCGCGTTGGCGCCAATCGCCCGCTCGGCCGATAGGCCGAACATCTGTTCGGCCCGCGTATTGAAGCTGGTGATGCGGTGGCGACCATCCATGGTGACCACCGCATCCTGCGCGGTGGCCACGATGGCGGCCATATGGGCCGCAGAGGCCTCGATCTCGATCCGGCGGGTGCGGTTCACCGCATCCATGCGCAACAGCACGGCAACCATTGCCAGCAAGGTCATCATCGAAACAACGGTCAGGGCCGCCACCAGCGTCAGCGTCTGTTCAACCTGTTCGCGGGCCGTGGCGGTGGTTTGGGCTAAGGTTGACAGCCCGGACAGCGCCATGGCCCGCACACTGGGGCGCAAAGCAAGGACCTGCTGTTGCAGATCGGGCAAGGCGGCAGCCAAGGCGGCATCGTCGTCGTCAATGTCGCGCACGGCGGCGAAGAGAAACAGCTTTATCTTCTGAAAGTTATCCAAAAAACTTTCGTTGATCGAAAGTTCAGTGTGCAGGTCGCTGGTGCTGATCGTCAAGATTCTGCTGTAAAAGATGTCAAACCTGCGCCGCACCTCGGCATAGGCGGCGTGCTGGCCCGGAATGTCGTAATGCGCCTCGTGGATGGCGACATCCAGCGCCAGAAGTTCGACCTCGGCCTGGCTCAGCGTCCAGTGGCCGGAATCGCGGTTTGCCGTTGCGCCATCGGCAATACGCTGGGCAACGTTCAGCGTCAGCAACGCAATGCCGCTGATGCAGACCAAAAGCCCGCTGAAGATCGCCGCGCGCACCATACGGGCCAGCGCCCGGTGATTTGTTCGGGCTGTGTGGCCCATAGGAAAGACTGCGCTCAGGGCCGCACCTCAAGCCGGTTCATCTGCCAGATCGACCGGGTATAGGTCACCTCAGACCGGTAATCGGGGTTCTGGTCAAACGGGTAGATCACCCAGAGCGGGCCACGGCTGCGCACCGGCATGGGTAGCCCGTCGATGGCATAAGCAATGATCGCGCCATCAGGCACCGCTTCCGAGACCGGAATTTCGACCGAGTAATCGTTCAGTGCTTGGGCAACCAGAACGCCGTCTGACAGGCCCAGAAAATCAGTCAGCGCCGCCAGCCGAACGCCCGTGAATTCGTGGGGGCCATCGGTCCAGGGGGTTGTCGTGGTCAGGCGGGTGGCGTCGATCGCCGCGAGCCGCCCGCTGTCAAGAAGCAAGATGCCATCCGCAAAGCGGCTATCATCCAGCCCGGTGATGGTAAGCATCGGCTCTGTCGCCAAGGCAGGCAGAGGGGTTTCGGCAAGAGCGTCGTTTGCGAATGACGCAATAAACGCAAGCCCAGTAATGACCACTTTCAGCAATTTCTGTACCGGGGCACGGTTATGAGACAGCGCGTTGCGCTGGTCATGCCGCCATTTTGAACCCTTTGGCGGCGTCGGTTTCAAGGGCCTTCTGTTCGGCCCTGATCTGATCGGGCGTTTTGTAGCCGTGCCGTTCCCGCATCGGGCGTTTTGTAGCCGTGCCGTTCCCGCAGCCATGATGCGTTGTATCGCGCGGCGAAGGCGGCCAAAGCATGCCTGAGCTCTTCGACGGTCACAAAATGGCGGACCCAGAGCAGTTGCTCCTTGAGGGTGCGTATGGCCCGTTCGGCCACCCCATTGCCCTCGGGCTGGCGCACGAAAGCTGGTGAACTGGTGATCCCGAAGCATTTGATCTCGCTCTGGAAGTCTTCTGACATGTAGTTCGATCCGTGGTCGTGCCGCAGGATCAGGCCGAGGGCCGTATCCGGCCCGATACAGCCGAAGTGCCGGGTGACGCCCTGACGGATCGGTTCCAGCGCCTCCCACCGGCTGGCACTTGAAGACGCATGGGTGCCGACGAACTCGCCCGAGCAATGATCCACCGCGATGAACACGTAGGCCCGTCCCTCCCCGATGGTGACCGTCTGGGTCATGTCCGTGCCCCAGACCTGATCGACCCGCTCAGTGACGATCGTCCCGTCATGGGGATGCGCATCCCGCTGGACGGGTCGCTGAGGTGCCAGAAGGTCGTTCTCCTTCATGACCCGCCGCACCCGACGGGGGGCGGTACAGACGCCCAGATGCCGAAGCCGCGCCCATATCTTCCGGTAGCCTTCCCCGGAAAACGGCGAGGCTTCGATGATGGCCTCGATATGCTCCAGAAGCGCGCTGTCGCTGCAGGCCCCCTCCGGACCACGACGACGTGGCGGCCGCGCCTCATTGGCGGCATTGCCCGTAACACGATGCCGGTACACCGTCGCCCGGGGGACCCCCCAGATGTTGCAGACACGCGTCGTCCCGTAGCGCCGGTGCGTGGAGATCGAGTGCGCCTGGCTCATGTCCTCGACCTCCGCCGGGCCAAAGGGCGGCCGCCCTCCAGCTTGTCGATCTTCGCGTACAGCAACTCGTTGGCCATGGTGATCTCGCCCACCTTGGCCTGCAGCCGCGCAATCTCGTCGTCACGCTCATCGCGCTCGCGTTCCTTCAGCGCACTCTCGGCCGCCATGAGCACCCGGTCGCGCCATTCGGACAGCCGGTGAACCGGAACGTTCAGGTCCCGCGACACCGCCTCCAAGCTCTCACCCCGCATGAGCCGCTGAACCGCCACGAGTTTGCGCTTCGCCGAAAGGCGCCTGGCAGGACCGGCCACGGCCCCGCCGTCGCCAGCGTGATGGGCGCGCGCCGACGGGGCCGTGGCCTCCGTCGCACCTGAGGTGTCGTCGATCTTCTTGTCCATGCTCTACTCCCCTTTCCTGAGAGAAATAGCGCTCCGAACTGTCTCAAGAAACCGTGCACCAGCCCACTTTCAGCAATTTCTGACCTCCGGAACTAATCAGGCGGAACATCGTGCGCGGCTATTGGATTGGCAATATCTCGTGCGATAGTCTTGCAGCTATCTTTGGAGAGTTCGGGCCGATCAGCCGCCGGTCGTTCGCTGCGTGGTAATCCCCCCCCCCGAAAGTAAGGGGCTGCATAAGTAGAATTTTCTCGGCAAGATGAACGAGGAGATTCCGAATGAAGACAAGCAGATACACTGAGGCGCAGATCCTTGCGATCCTGCGTCAGGCCGAAGGCGGGATGCCGGTGGCCGAGCTGTGCCGCGAGCATGGCATGAGCAGCGCGTCGTTCTACAAGTGGCGGGCGAAGTATGGCGGTATGGACGCGTCGCTGATCAGCCAGATGAAGGCCATGGAGGACGAGAACCGGCGGCTGAAGCGGATGTTTGCGGATCTCAGCATGCAGGCCGATCTGCTCAAGGAGGCTCTCGGAAAAAAATGACGCGGCCATCTCAACGCCGAGAGATGGCCGCGAAAGCGGTGGCGCGACACGGGGTCAGCATTGCGCTGGCCTGCCGGGCCTTCGGGGTCAGCGAGACCTGTTATCGCTACAGCCCGAAGCTGAAGGACGAGAACGAAGAGATCGCCGACCTTCTGGTCGGGTTGACCGATGCCCGCAAAACCTGGGGCTTTGGCCTGTGTTTCTTGCATCTGCGCAACGTGAAGGGTCATCCCTGGAACCACAAACGCGTCTACCGCATCTATTGCGCGCTGGAGCTGAACCTGCGGATCAAGCCCCGCAAGCGCCTCAAGCGGGAGAAGCCCGAGGCTCTGGCCGTGCCGGACGCGCCGAACATGACCTGGTCGATGGACTTCATGGCTGATCGCCTCGGAGACGGCCGCCAGTTCCGGCTGTTGAACGTGCTCGACGATTTCAATCGCGAGGGGCTGGGCATTGAGGTCGACTTTTCATTGCCCGCCGAGCGGGTCATCCGGAGCCTCGACAGGATCATCGAATGGCGCGGCAAGCCCGGCACCATCAGAGTCGACAACGGCCCCGAACACATCAGTGGCAAGCTGCTGATCTGGGCCGAGAAACGGGGCATCACGATCCAGCACATCCAACCCGGGCAGCCCCAGCAGAACGCCTACATCGAGCGCTACAACCGCACCGTCCGGCATGAATGGCTCGACCAATACATCATCGAAACCATCGAGGAGGCCCAAGACTTCGCCACGCAATGGCTCTGGACTTATAACAACGACCGCCCGAACATGGGCATCGGCGGCATCACACCCGCCCAGAAACTGAAGATGGCCGCGTGAATTCTACGGATGCACCCCGCTAAGAATGGGGGGATTACCAGACCCCCCTGCCCCAGTCGCAGGCCCTGAAATCCGCTGGCTGCGCCGAGATCCATGAAGAGCAGGCTCCGGGCGGAAACCGTACCCGGCCTGTGCTGGCGCGCGTGCTGGAGCGGATCGGCAAGGGCGATACGCTGGTCGTCGTGCGCATCGACCGGCTGGCGCGGTCGCTGTCGCATCTCCTCGAGGTGATCGAGCGACTGGAGGCGAAGGGCGCTTTCTTCCGTTCGCTCATGGACCCGATCGACACGTCCTCCCCTCAGGGCAAGTTCACCCTGCAGGTCTTGGGCGCCGCCGCAGAGTTCGAGCGCGCCCTGATCCGAGAACGCACCAAGGCCGGGCTGGCCAGCGCAAGAACCAAAGGCAGGGTTGGCGGCAATCCGGGTCTGCGCGCCCGTGATCCGGCGGCGCTGCGAAAGGTGCGCCTGGCGCGGCAGGACGGCTACATGGAGCGCCTGAACGAGACGGCGCAGGATTGGGTTCCCCATGTCCGCCGCCTGCGCCCCGATATGCCCTGGGAGGACGTGCTCCGCATCGTCAACGGCCCCCTTCCCCGCGAGCGCCAATGGACGCAAAGCCGGCTTGTCAACGGCGGAGTAAAATTGGGCCACGGGGCGGCGCAAAATTGGGCCACTTTGGGTTTGCGCGAGACGCGGCTGATGGGCGGCGGCCAGTCAGCCGCGCTCTCCATATAGCTTGCGGGTGACTGGCCGCCTTGGACCGTCAGGTCCAAGTCTGATACTTTGGATCAGGTGTTGTCGCCGGTCTTGCGCGCGCGACTTTGCGCGAGGCGATAGCTTTCGCCGTTCATCTCGAGGATGTTGACGTGGTGGGTCAACCGGTCGAGGAGCGCGCCGGTCAGCCGCTCGGTGCCGAAGGTCTCGGTCCATTCATCGAAGGGCAGATTGCTGGTGATCAGCGTGGCACCGCGCTCGTAGCGCTGGGAGATCATCTCAAAAAGCAGCTCGGCGCCGGTCTTTGACAGGGGCACGAACCCGAGCTCGTCGATGATCAGCAGCTTGACGGCAGCCATCTGCTTCTGGACGCGCAGCAGCCGACGTTCGTCTCGCGCCTCCATCAGCTCGTTGACCAGCGCGGCGGCGGTGGTGAAGCTGACAGACATGCCCTTCTGGCAGGCCGCCAACCCGAGGCCCAAGGCAATGTGGGTCTTGCCGGTTCCGCTGGGGCCAAGGGCGATCACGTTCTCACGCCGTTCGATCCATTCGCAGCGCGCCAGTTCCAGCACCTGCATCTTGTTCAGCTTCGGGATCGCCTTGAAGTCGAAGCTGTCGAGGCTTTTGGTGGCCGGGAACTTCGCAGCCTTGATGCGGCGCTCGACCATCCGCCGCTCGCGGTCAATGAGTTCCAGTTCAACGAGGCGCGACAGGAATTGGACATGGTCCAACCCTTCGGCGGCGCATTGGCGCGCAACCTTCTCGTGTTCCCGCAGGAAGGTGGGCAGCTTCAGCGTCTTCAGATGGTGGGCAAGCAGGATCTTCGGAGCCTCGCTCATTCCGCCGCCTCCGACATCAAGGCCATGTAGCTGGCCGCACGCGTCGTCTCGACGTTCGCCCGCGGCAGGTAGGGGTAGACATCGAGATCAAGCCTTGGGGGGCGCTTCTCGACCTGGCAAAGCACGAGGTGCTTCACGGCGTCAAAGCCGACCGCGCCCAGCTTCAGGGCCTTCTTCACGGCGGCATGCAGGTCATCCATGCCAAAGGTCTCAAGCAGCCGCAGCACCTGCACATACTCGCGGCGCCCCATCTTGAGCATGCGCGCCTCCATCAGGCGGCGCAAAGTCTGGAACTCTTCGGGCAGGTCCCATTCCGCCAGAGGCGCAGCCTGGTCCAAGGCATTGATCTTGCGCTCGATCAGCGGGAGGTAGTGAACCGGGTCGAAGATCATGTCCTCGCGATCGTAACAGCGCGGGTGTCGGGCGATCACCTCCCCGCGACAGCCGATCACGACCTCATCGACATAGCCGCGGATCCAGACATCCTGATGGCCATAGGCGACCGGGACCGAGTAATCGTTGGTGTCATAGCGCACGAGCGACTGCGAGCTGACCCTGCCGCTCGCTTGGTCGCAGGCGTCGAACGGGGCAGTAGGCAATGGGCGCATCGCCGCCAGATCGCGCTGCAGCCTCTCGCCGATCGTCTCCTTGTGACCCCGAAGAATGCGCGTGAGGCGTGCGCAGCACTGCCCTTCAAGGTCGGCGTTGAAGGCGTCCCAACTGGCAAAGTGGGGGATCGGCACCATGTGGTTGCGGCGGGCGTAGCCGACCATCCCCTCGACAGCGCCCTTGTCGTTCCCCTTCCCGGGCCGACCATAGCGATCCCGAAACAGGTAATGCGACTGCAAGCCGCTGAACAGCGTGGCGCGGATGCGCGTGCCATCTGGCTGGATCTTCGAGACCAGGCAGCGGTCGTTATCGTAGAGCACCGACTGCGGCACCCCGCCGAAGAAGGCAAAGGCGCGGACATGCCCGTCTATCCAGGCCTCCGCCGTCGCCGCCGGATAGGCCCGGACGAAATAGGCATCGCTGTGCGGCAGGTCGATGACAAAGAAATGCGCCTTCTGCTCGACACCGGCGATGACGACGACCGCTTCGCCAAAATCGGCCTGAGCATGGCCCGGCGGATGGGCCAGTGGCACGAACATCTCCCGTGTCCGCCGCTCACGCTCACGCACGTAATCCTTGACGATCGTATAGCCGCCGGTGAAGCCATGCTCGGCCTGAAGCCGTTCCCATATCCGCTTGGCCGTATGACGCTGCTTGCGATGCACCGCCTTGTCGGCTTCAAGCCAGGCGTCAATGAACTCGGTGAACCCGTCCAGCTTCGGCCGCCTGATCGGCTTGTCCCGCCGGTAGCCAGGCGGCACCGAGAAGGCCAACATCTTCTCAACCGTCCCGCGCGAAATGTTGAAATGCTTCGCCGCCGCCCGCGCGCTCATGCCCTCGGCACACGCCAAGCGAACCTTCTTGTAAAGTTCCACGGTATAAATCTCCCCACCCTCCCTGCTGCCGCAAGAAGGGAAAAGTGGCAGGATTTTACTCCGCCCGCAGCGAGACGATCCCGCCGCTACCGTGGCCTAATTTTGCACCGCCGTTTCCATTCTCCCGCAAGGCGCTGGAGGAAGAGAACGAAGAGGCCGAGGACGGAGAAGTTTCGGTCAACATGGCCGAGCTGGCTGGCAGACCCCTGAAAGAATTCCAGAACCGTGTCCGCGATAAGGGAGCCTTGTCTGCCTACAGAGTTGGCTCTGGCAGGTTCCTTGTCATCGACCGCTCGGCCGCGCCTGCCTTGAAGGTGATGGCGGAGATGCATCGTGCGCCCCGTGGAGAGCGGGCTGCTTTCATCAAGAACCCCCGTCAGAAAATCACGGCCGCCATCGAACAGGACTTGCGGGATCGTGGTGTGCTGGAAGGTCTCTCCGAAGCCCAGCAGGAGGAGATGATCGAGAAGGTCGCCTTCCCGACCTTTGTCGAGACCAAGGAGTATTCCGCCCGCGTTACTGGAAAGACCATCTACACGGGTCCCTCGATGGTCGTCACCGAGGGCAGTGGCACAACATGGCTTCCCGAGGTGTTCGGGGAAAGCGTGGCACGCCTCATCAAGGGACTGCCCATCGAACAGCTGGAGATCATCGAGGAGAAGATCCAGCAAGCCATCAGCGAGGGCCACGAAAGTATCGAGTACGAGGGCGAGCATATTGCCGCCTCCCCCACGACCGAACGCGCCGTTCGCCGCCAGATCCAGACCCTTATCGAGGAGCAGGAAGGCAAGCCAGAGATCGACGACATCGAGGCGGAGCCTGCACCCGAACCAGAAGGCGAAAGCACGGGCCCCATCATCCTCGAGGTGAAGGAAAACCTCGAGCAGGTGCAGTGGCGGGTAAAGGTGGAACCGCGCAAGGCGCTGATCCCTGTCACGCTGCCAGAGAACATCCGCACCCCTCTGAAAAGCCATCAGGTGGACAGTTTCAAATGGCAGGTGGAGGCTTGGAAATCAGGTCTGCCTGGCATCCTGAACGCCGACGAACAGGGGCTGGGAAAGACCCTGCAGACGATCTCCTTCCTTGCCTGGCTGAAAGCCCAGATGGCGCAGAAGGGTGCGAAGCCCAAGGGACCGATCCTGATCGTCGCCCCGACGTCGCTTCTGGAAAACTGGGAACAGGAAGTCGAACGGCACCTGAGCCCCGGTGGTCTGGGGCATCTCATCAGGCTTTATGGCAGCGGGATTTCATCGCGACGCCGCCATGGTGCCTATGGCAAGGATACCCTCGATGGCGAAGAGCATCTCGACCTCGCCTTCATGCATGAAGCCATGGCATCAGGCCTCGGGCACAACTACTGGCTGCTCACGACCTACACGACGCTGACGAACTACCAGCACTCACTGGGGGCGGTTCCCTTCTCGGCTCTTGTCTTCGACGAAATTCAGGCATTGAAGAACCCAGGCTCGCTGCGTGCGATTGCTGGCATGGCGATGAATGCCGATTTCCGCATCGGCCTGACGGGGACACCCATCGAGAACTCCACGACCGACCTCTGGGCGATTCTGGAACAGCTCGCCCCTGGTCGCCTAGTGCCGCTCACGGAGTTTAGGAAGCTCTACAGCACGCCCGAGGAAGGCCGCCTAAAAGCGCTCTACGACTTCGTATTTGAAGTGAACCAGGGCTTGCCTCCGATGGCGTTGCGGCGCCTGAAAGAGGACGTGGCCAAGGAACTGCCCTCGAAGACACGGATATTGCATCCACGGTTGATGCCCGATGTGCAGGCGGAGGCTTATGAACGAGCACGGGACAAACTGGCAACGGGGACACAAGGGGCAGCGCTCAAGATGCTGCATCACATTCGCTCGGTCTCGGTTCACCCTGCCATCACCGCCATCGAAAATGCAGACGAATTCATCGACCTTTCGGGGCGCTTGAAAGCCTGCTTCGAGATCATCGACGGCATCCATGCCTGCAAGGAGCGGGTGTTGGTCTTCATCGAACACATCCAGATGCAGTATCGCTTCATCGAGCTTTTGAAGATGCGATACGGTCTAAGGCATATCGACCTGATCAACGGATCGACACCTGTCCACAAACGGCAGGACATCGTGAACCGCTTCCAGAAGCATCTTGAACATGATCAGGGCTTCGATGTCCTTGTTCTGGGTCCAAAGGCAGCAGGCACCGGCCTGACCCTGACGGCTGCCACACATGTTATTCACCTGAGCCGCTGGTGGAACCCGGCGGTTGAAGAGCAGTGCAACGACAGGGTCCACCGGATTGGTCAGAAGAAAGAAGTCACAGTTCACGTTCCGATGGCGATCCACGGGGACTTCCGAGAGAAGAGCTTTGACTGCCTGCTGCACAGCTTGATGACACGGAAGCGGAAGCTTGCCTCAGCCGCCCTATGGCCCATGGGAGATACCGACGCAGACGCCGAACAACTCCAGAGGATGCTGGCGGAAGAGGTCAAATCCACGGATGCAGGCGATCCTGTCCAATCAGCAATTAAGCGAACCTTCGAGCGGGATCAGTCGCCGATGCCAGAACAACTCGATGACCAGAGTTACAGGTATGAATAGCGCGACGCGAAACCCATGATGGAACAAGTCGCATAAAGAACGCCGTGAACTGGTTCAGGAAGGCAAATCGTTTGAATAAACCTCGCTCGATCAACATCTTCCTCCTCGACGGTGATCCAAACGGCATCCGGGTGGCCCAGATCATGATGTCGACGATCCAGGCTATCGCTTTCCGTCGCAACAAGCTGGGTGACGTGCGCAAGACTTTCCCCGAAATCGAACGGCCGGGCGTGTACATCCTGATTGGCGAGGACGAGAGCGAACCAGACCGGCAGCTGGCATATATCGGGGAATCCGAGGGCGTCGGTGATCGACTTGCGTACCACAACTCGAACGAAAAAGGGACTGATGCCAAGGCGTTCTGGACGGACACGGTGGTTCTGATCAGCAAGGACGAGAACCTAACCAAGAGCCATGCAAGATATGTCGAGGCCTGCCTGATCCGTGGTGCCGGGTCCAACCCGCGCTGGTCACTGCCCAATATCAAGCGCCCGCACGAGACTGCAGGCAAACTTCCCTTGCCCGACCGAGCAGCGATGGACGAATTCGTGGACCAGACGAAAACGCTGGTCGGAGCGCTCGGCTGGGATCTATTTCGCGAGATGCGCGGACGTCCAGTCGCTTCTCAAGGCGCGCCCCAGTCTGGTGCCGCGCCGTCTAGCGGTCTGCGCTTCTTCTTTCGTGGCGAAGGCTTCGCCGCCGAAATGGAGCTTGGGGCCTCCGGCGACTTCGTGGTTCTTGCAGGGTCTCATGCCCGGATCAGGACAACGACCACGATACCGCGCAGCACCAGCTCGCTGCGCAAAACGTTGGTCGACTCCGGGGTGCTGAGGCAGGAACAAGATTTTCTCGTATTCACAAGCGATTACAGCTTTCCATCTGCGTCAGCAGCCGCAGCGACTGTAATAGGGGCGAGCGCAAACGGTCGAATCCTTTGGAAGCTGCCTGATGGGAAGGCCTATGCGGACTGGGAAGCAAGTCAGGGCAGCACGCCTGACGATGGGAGAGAAACGGAAGACCGAGGTGAATATCTCACCTGATTAACAGTGTCCGGCTTCACACGAAGGGCCCGTCGCGAGGTCAGTAATCGGTCTCGACGTATAACCCAGCGCAGTCGTAGGCGACAGCAGCGGCCGTCGCCCCGTTGTTGAGGAAGAGCCGCGGCGACAGAAACTGCGTCGCGGCGGGCAGGTCGGCGGTGATTTCCTGCTCGAAGACCGCGCCAGAGACCTCGTCGACGACGCGCACCCAGACAGAGCTTCCGTTCGGCGGCGCGGCGATGAACAGGGTCAGTACGCCACCGGTGGCGATGGCGAAGGACGCGCCCATGTCCGAAAGCGTCGGCGCCCCGGTGCCGTCGTTTGCGACCAGTTGCCATCGTGTGTGCGTGCCGCGCTGGAAGCCGATACCGATGCAGTTGATGACGGCGGCCAGCGTCAGGGTGGTGGCCAGCGCGGCAGTGGAGCCGTAGAGGCCGAAGAACCCCATGCCGGTCGCCTGCAGGGTTGTGAGCGAGAGCCGCGTCACGAAGGTCCAGCCGCCGAGGCCCGCCGCATTGCCGCGCCAGCAGGCCCAGCCTGCAGAACGCTGGTCGGCGACCGAGTCCACGACTGCCGCAGAGGTCAGGCGCCAGCGCCGCATGCTGGCGGCGAGGTTCGTCGCGGCGAGCGTGGGCGTCGAAACTGTGCCGACCGAAGTGATCGGCAGGCCTTCGGTGGTCACCGTCGTGCCGGTCGAGGGCGACCAGTTCGCGATGCGGTTCACCCCGAAGTGGGGTTGGAGCGGGAAGTCCCGTCCCGAGGGGCGCATCACGTCGATCCATGGCGCCCCGGCGCGGTTGCGGGCGTAGACCGATGCCTTCCCTGCAGGCGGCGGGCTTGGCGCTGCGGCCAGCCCTGGCAGAACGGTCGGCTGCGGCAGTTCTATCTGGCCACTCGCGCGGTCGATGCGGATCGCGTCGAAGAAGGCGGATCCGTCCGGGCTGACCTTGAAGCTGAAGTCGTCATTGCCCAAGAGGCCGATCAGCGCGCGGGCCGAAAACCCGGTCTTGAAGGCGAAGGCCGCGTCGTTCCCGGCGGCCGCCTTGTTGACGGTCGCTTCGATCCCTGCGCCCGCATTGTTCAGAAGGACGGCTGGGGTGTTGACCGACATCCGGTTGTAGCTGTCGGCCGTGGCCCCGCCGAGGCCCAATAGCTGCGCGGTCAGGTTGGCCTGAGGCATGCCGACCTGCGTGACGGCATTGGCGAAGGTGACGGTGGGCGTGTTCACCACTGTCGTGCCACCCGCTCCGGCGGTGGCCGAGCCGATGTTCACGACAGTGGTCGAGCCGGAGGCACCGCCGGTGCCGATGTTCACGGTCTTGGTCACGCCCGTGGTCGTGGCGCCGGTGCCCACCCCGTAGGTCGCGGTCGTCGTCGCAGTACCGATGGTGGCGCTGGCGGCCGATACGGTGACTGTGCCCGAGGCGGTCAACGTGCCGGAGAAGGTCTTGTTCCCGGTGAAGGTCTGCGTGCCTGCGAGGATCGCCAGTTCGGAGGATGTGTTTGGCAGCGTGAAGCTGCGCGTTGTCACGGCACTGATCCCCGCCAGCGAGAAGGTCGCCTTCTTCGTCGGGTCCGCGTCGTTGACCAGGCTGAACACCGCGTCCGAGACGTCGCGTGGCTCGCCGACCACTTCCCAGGCGCTGCCTGTCCAGACGAGGAACAGGCCTTCCGCCGCGACCCAGACCAACCAGCCGGTGCGAGGGACGAGGCGGATCCACGCGCCGTCCACCCAGAAGGCGATGTTCAGGTCCCACCCCGCCCAGAGGCCGCTCGCGCCCGATGCCACAAGGTGCCGGTTTCCATCGGCCGGGCTGGCCGGGGGGGCAGTGCGCGTGCGGTCGAGGACCGACAGCTGCACCATCGCGTCGAGCAGGCGCAGCGCCTCGTTGTGGGTGACATGCTTCTGCGCCTGCGCCGCCAGAAGGTAAGGCAGGCCCAGATGGGTCGTGGTGTCGGACATGGGGCTTCCCGTGAGTTGGGATCAGAATTGCAGCGTGACCGCGGCGGGTGTGCCGCGGCCGAGGCGGTTCGAGATCTGGTGGATGCGGATCGCCAGCGTCTGGCCGGGCTCGAGCGGCGTGCCCCAATCGGCTGTCTGCTGGGCGGCGGTGTAGAGGACGGAGGTCGTGGAGCTGGTCAGGGTGCGCTTGATGGTCGTCCCGTCGAGGATCTGCACATCGTAGCTTTCCAGGTCCTCGGCCAGCGGCACCTCGACCTGTTCCCAGGCATCCGCGACCAGCGCGCGGGACCGGCGCGTCCAGCGGATGGTGAGATCGCCGGTGCTGCGCGCTGTTCGCCACGGCTGCTCGACATGCACTGGCGCGAAAGGCACGAGGCCCCGCCCGGTCGGCGTGAAGCCTAGCGCGGCATAGCTTGCATCGCCCACCGCCCTCGCAGCCGGGCCCACGCGCCAGTTCCAAGGCAGACCAAGGTCGGCTTCGGCGATGGGCAGCAATGACAGCGCGGTGTCCAAGACCACGACTCGCGCTCCTGCTGGGGCCGGGTTGCCGATGGCATGTTCTGTCCCACGCTGGCCTCGCAACATGCGGGTCAGGCGGTACCGGCCGGGGGCGATCAGCTCGGCCGCACCTGCCTGGACGATCTCCCACACCCCTGCTGCGGACTCGACGCCGAGTGCGTTCGCTCCGCCGAACAGCGCGACATCCGTTACGCTTTCCAGCGTTCCAAACAGCAGATCGACCACCAGCGCGTTGCCGAGATCGAAGCGCGAGGTCGGCCCCGGATAGAGGTCGAAGGCCAGCGTGCCAAGCCGCGCCCGACTGCCGAAGGTCGTCAGCAACGCGAACCCGTCTGTCGAGGCGCTGCGGAATACCGCGATCTCGCCCGGCCAGGGGCTGGCATGGGCAGCGATCAGGGGGCGATGGGCGGGCTGGTCCTCGCTGATTTGCGGCAGGTCCAGCATCACCGCCTCCGGTGTGCCGAAGGCGACGGGGCTGGCGAGCGACGCGGGCCGCGGATCGCCGGGCGGCAGATCGTAGGCGGCGCGGTTCTGGCGCACCGCCTCAACGCCCCGCGCCTCGGCATCGGCGACGGATACCAGCCGGAACTCGACCTCCCGGCCGTCATGCGCAAGCCGGATGACGTCAGCCGGATCGAGGGCGAGGCGCGAGGGCGGCAGCCGAAAGGTGGCGCTTTCCCGACCGATCCAGGCTTCCATCAGCGCGCGGCGGCAACGGCGTTCAGCCTCCTCGGGCGGGATCGCCATCGGGAAGGACTCGGACGCGATGCGGGTGGTGTCGACGGTGATGCGGCGGGCTTCGACAAGAGCCGCGTCATAGTCCTCATCCGCCCGCGCGACCTGCCATTTCAGCGCCTGCGGCAGTTCGGTCTCCTGACCACGGGTCAGCTCAATGGCCTCGCCCTCACGACTGGCTACCAGATCGTCGATGGCCAGCGTGGCGACCGAGGCGCGGCCGCGCATGACGAAACGGATCACGCCTTCGGTCTCGATGGCGTCGAAGCCAAAGTGGCGGGCCAGCGTGGAAATCGACGCCCGGGGGCTTTCAAGGGCGCCGATCACATAGCCCTCGACCGCGCCCCAGAGGCCAGCGACGTCGATCAGGCCTTCGGCCAGCCCGGCGCGCAGGCAGAGGTGGCGCACGAGAGCCGCCAGCGACACCGCGCCGAGCCTGCCGGTCAGCCAGTGGCCGAGCCGCCAGTTCGGCCCGTCCGTCCAGACGCCGGTCAGTTCGGGGAAGAAGGGATAGGGACGCGCATCCCAGGTCCAGGCGGCGCATTCCGGAACATGGACCATCCGGCCGCCGTAGATGGCCGACACGGGATTATTGGCCGGAGTTCCCCACCAGAGATAGCTGGCTTCCAAATAGGCACGCTGAATGGCATCGTCGCGCCAGCCACGCGAGAACCAGGGCGTGAAGCTCTCCGACGACTTCGGGTCGAAGAAGACGTTCGGCTCGTTCGTTCCCCGGTCGATGGCGGGGCATCCCAGTTCGGTGAACCACACGGGCTTCGACTGCGGCACCCATGCGGTGGGCGTGCCACTCTCGAACCCGCCCGGGCGGTTGAAATGGGCATTCGACCACCAAGCGCGCAGATCCTTGTAGCGGAACACCCACGGTTTGCCCGACGCTCCATCGGTGATCGGTGTGCGCAGTTGCGCCGACCGGTCGGCGGTGCTGGCGTAGAACCAGTCGAAGCCCTCGCCACCGGCGATGTTGGCCTGCAGATAACCCCTGTCATGGATGGCGGGCCAGTCTTCCAGCGCATCGGCATGGTCGAAGCCGTCGCGCCAGTCGGAGAGCGGCATGTAATTGTCGATGCCGATGAAATCGACATTCGCATCCGACCAGAGCGGGTCGAGGTGGAAGAACACATCCCCGGTCCCATCACCCGGCTGGTGGCCGAAGTACTCCGACCAGTCGGAGGCGTAGCCCACCTTGGTGCCAGCGCCGAGGATCGTCTTCACTTCCGCCGACAGCGCCTTGAAGGCGGTGACGGCCGGATAGGCGCTGGTGCTCGACCGGATCGTGGTTAGCCCGCGCATCTCGGTGCCGATCAGGAAGGCATCGACCCCGCCCGCTACCCCGCAGAGATGGGCGTAGTGCAGGATCATCCGCCGCAGGCCCCAGTCACCCGCAGGGCCGGTCCAGCTGACGGTGTCGCCCGACACCGCGAACTGCGCCGGTGTGGCCGCCCCGAAAAAGCTGGAGACCTGCGTGGCAGCGGCGGCGGTCTTGTCGGCGGTCCCCGCAAAGCCTGCCGCCGGGGAACAGGTGATCCGCCCGCGCCACGGGAAGGATGGCTGGCCCGGCGTGGTGGCGTTTGCGCTGTAGGGGTTCGGCAGCGTGTTGCCGGGCGGCACGTCCATCAGCAGGAAAGGATAGAAGGTGACACGCAGCCCGCGCGCCTTCATCTCGCGGATCGCCTGTACCACCGCGAAGTCGGCGGGCGTGCCGCCATAGACCGGACGGTCCTCGGCGTCGCGGCTGACCAGATGCGCATTGGCCCGTGCAACGCCGTTGACCGCCCACACCTTCGGGCTGGTGACCTTGGCCGCCACCTCCACGCCGGGCTTGATCGAGCAGTTCCCCGCGCGCAGGTCATTGCCGAACCAGGCGACGACCAGGCTGACGCTCTCGACGGCCGGGGCCATGGCCTGCAGCCGGTCGAGCGCCACGACGATGTCGGCCTCGTCGGGCAGCGCGTTCAGGTTCTCGGCCGAGGTTGTGCCGCCGGTCGTCTGACCGAAGACCGTCGTCGTCGCCCCGACTGTCTTGCGCACGGCCTCAGTCGCATAGGTGAACTCGCCCGAGGCCGGGATCATTGTCACCGCCTTCACGAGCCCCTCGGCCGTGTCGGGATCGGCCAGTGGTCGGAACACTTCGAACGACAGCTGGGGCAGGCGGTTGCCATAGGTCGAGAGCGCCATTTCCTCGAAGACGACATAGGCCGTGCCGCGATAGGCTGGGGTATTGGCTGCGCCCATCTTCGTGGCAATGAATGGGTCAGCCGTCTGGGTCTCGTTGCCGGGATACCAGCGCCAGGTGATCCCGGTCATGTCGAGCGGCTTGCCGTCGGCCCAGATGCGGCCGATGCCAGTGATCGGGCCTTCACACAGGGCGACTGCGAAGCTGGCGTAGTACAGATATTCGGTCGTCTGGACCCGGCCACCGCCCCCGCCCTTGCCGCCGCCCTGCGTGGTGGTCTTTGTCTCCTCGCGGAAATCGGTGGCCCAGATGATGTTGCCGCCGATGCGCATGCGGCCGTAGAGGCGCGGGACGATGGCACCTTCGGTGGCCGAGGTGATGCGCAGAGAATCCAGCCGCTGGCCCTCGATCTTCTGAGCAGGCGCCAGCGAGGACACGATCCAGCTGTCGACTACCGACCCGATGGTGGAGCCGATGAAACCGCCGATGGCAGCACCGGAAAAGCCGAGGATCGCGCCGCCAAAGGCTCCGCCAATGGCAGAGCCGACGGCACCGAGGACGAGCGTGGCCATGTGAAAATCTCAGCGTGCGGGGAACAGGAAGGCGAAGGCGATCTTGCGCGCCCAAGTCGGCGTCAGCGGTTCCTCGATCACGCCCAGCCGTTCATAGGCGTGGAGGAAAGTGGCAGGTCCGGTCAGGATGCCGACATGCTTGGCGATGGCGCGGGGCATCATGCGGAACAGGACGAGCGCACCGGGCGGGGCGTCGGCTGGTGCGATCTCGGGCATCATCGCCCGCGCCCCATCCGCCAGCACCTCCCTTGGCCCGGTCTCGCCCCAGTCGCGGCTGTAGGGTGGGATCGGGAACGGCTCCGGGCCTACGACCTCGCGCCAGACGCCGCGTGCGAGGCCGAGGCAGTCGCAACCGACCCCGCGGAGACTTGCCTGATCGTGGTAGGGTGTGCCGAGCCAGGAGCGGGCGGCGGCGATGACGCGCTCGAGATCGGCGGTCATGACTGGCGCGGTCACAGAATCGCCCCCTCGTGCCCGCCGTCCTTCGTCGCGTAGCGCAGCACGGCATCCTGGCCGGGGATGTGCGGAAACCCCCGGAATTTGGCGACATTGGCGAACTTCGTTCCGCAGGTCGCAAGGCGCTTGTCGCAACCGGCGCGGACCACGAAGGTGTCCGTCGCCATGATAGGGCGCACCGGGGCTTCCAGCAGGGTCAGGATCGCCACCCCGTCGACGAGATCATGCGACAACACCTCGACCCGCCGCCCCGCGTTGGCGCCGGTCGACCATTCCACCAGCCCAAAGGCCAACCAGCCTGCCGTGAAGCTGCCGAGGCCGCTGGTGGTGAAGGCCCGGTCGCGCAGCACGTCGATGACCGCGCCCGTCCCCTTGAAGGCAGGAGCCTCGAGGTTCACCCCGCAGCGTGCATCGCCCAGCGCGGCATCGCAGCTCGCCTGGAACGTTCGTCCCACGGTCTGG
Organism: Rhodobacter xanthinilyticus; assembly: GCF_001856665.1. Lineage (NCBI taxonomy): Bacteria > Pseudomonadati > Pseudomonadota > Alphaproteobacteria > Rhodobacterales > Rhodobacter > Rhodobacter xanthinilyticus. Next base: position 3,382,946 of record NZ_CP017781.1, read on the forward strand.
CCAAGGACATGGGCCAATGAACGAACCTCGGCCACGAAGGCCAGCCGCCCGCGCCGGATCTGGCCGATGGCCCCGCGCCGGAGGAGCACGCGTTGCGCGGGGCTCGCCCAATTCACTCGCCAGACCTCGACCGCCGCATTGTCCCAGCGGCCGTCGAGGATGTCGGTCTCGGTGATCCGGTCAGACGAGAGCACGCCTTGGGCATCCTGTGCATCCACGGAGAGGTCAGAGCCGGATCGCACCTCGGAGGCCGTCAGTCCGCTTTCCGGCTCGAACTCGGTTCCGTCGAACGACAGCGTCCGGTCGTGGTCGGTGAAGCCGAAGGTCACGCCATCGGCCCGGGTGATGCGCCAGCACCAGGCAAGCGTCGTGGTGCCCTCGTCGAGATGGGCCTGCAGCGCAGGCGGGAGGGACTTCATTTCCGCCCCCAGCCGCGCCAGAGCGCGATCGAGGCCAGCGCCGAGGAGGCGACACCACCGGCCGCACCGGTCAGGGCGTAGAGGTTGAAGGGCCTGAGATCGAAGGTTCCCGTCGCCAAGTCGAAATCCGCCAGCCCCGTCATGGCGAGGCCGGAGGCGACGAGGCAGGCGAGATAGACAAGGCCGCGTGCGAGGCTCCAGTTCATGTTGTTTCCTTTCCCGTGAAGAAGCTGGCGAGCCGCTGCCACCAGCTGGGCGTGGAGGCGAGTTGGGTGGATGGCGGCGTGATCACCGGGCGCAGCAAGGCCAGCGCCTCGGCCTCGGTCAGCCGACGGATCGGCCGTGAGAAATCCACCCGGCCGTTGCGGTCGACCGACCAGACCGGGATGGTGCCGGTCGGGTAGGTGCCCCTGGCGAAGAGATCGCGCTCCGCCTCGCGCCGGGACCGGATGGCGGCGGGCCGGAGCCAGCCCATGAAGGCCGCTGCGGCCGCCGCGCGGTTGCCAGCGTTCAGGTGGCGCGTCAGCGCGGCCTTGGCGATGCCGCCGGTGTTGTAGTGGAAGCTGACCAGCGCATCGAACTCGTGGGGTTCAAGCCGCACCTTCACCGCGCGCAGCACCCCGGCCTCGTAGGCGGCGAGATCGGTGCGGAAGAGCTGGAACGCCTCACGGATCTTGGCATCGAGATCGGCGGGCATCCCGCGCGGCACCCGCGCCGGATCGGGCGGACCAGCGGCGGCGGTGTGGCCGATGCCGAAGGTCCAGACGTCCTTCACATCCAGATAGGGTCCGGGCACGACACCTTCGTGCCGGATCAGAGCCAGAAGCCCCCGGTCGCTCGTTTTCATGGGATCACCCGAGAAGTGAAAGGATCAAGATCAGCAGTGCGACGGCGAGACCAACGCCCATGCGGTGGCGAAAGGTTTGGCCCGGATCGGTCGCATCACAGCGGATGGAGCGCGCGAGTCGAAGAAGCTCATTCATCGGACGGCCCTCCCGTCGCACCGCGCAGTCGGGCAAGAACGACCTCGATGAAAGCGGGCCCAAAGACCCCGACCAAGTAAGCGGCCGAGCCAGCAGCGCCTCCGGCCGGAATGGCTTCAGGCGGCAGGCCGAGCCAACGGGCGACGAGGGCCATCGACAGGCTCCCCATCCCCGCCGCGATCAACCCGCCAAGCAGGATGTGTCGGAGGGCATCGCGCAGTCGCATACGCGTCGTCAGCGCATTGGTCGCACCCCCCAGCGCGCCCCAGGCGGCAAGGATGACGGCGGTGGATGCACCGAGTTCGCGTAGCACCGCCGCCAGAAATCCGGTCTCTTCGTTCATGCGCGGATCTCCAGAAGCGGGATCGAGGTGATCGAGCCCAGGCGTTCGAGGTCGAGGGTGACGTCTAGGACATCGGTGTCGAAGCGGACCGGGACGTCGAATTCGAAACCCGCGGTGATGGCGACGCCTGCGCCGGGGGCGGTGGTGAAGGTGACGAGGCCGGTCGTGGTGGAAACTGACCAGCCGGAAGCCTGGGGCGTGCCATTCATGGCGATGGTGACCGTCCCGGCGACGGGATAGGTGATCGCGCGCGACCAGGACTGCGCGCCGGAGGTGTATCGCTTGGCGAGTTGGAATTGCGTGGCCGCCCCGTTGCCGGTGCCGATGGGCTGATCGTTTGGCCCCGGCGTCTGTGACGGCAAACAGGACTTGAAGTCGGCCCAATCCTTGAATCGGAAACCGTGCAGACGGCCGTTGCGGGCCTCGAAGAAGGCGACCACTGCCGCCAGATCATCCGCGCGGCGGATGCCGTAGGCCACGTCGTAGCGGCGGCGGCTGTTGGCCCAGCTGGCGTTGCGCTCCTCGGCCCCGCTCGCCAGTTCGACGATCTGGGTGCGGCGTTCCGGACCGCCACGTGCGCCCCGGCTGATGTTGTCCGGAAAGCGGACCTCCTGGAATGCCATCAAGTTTCTCCATGGTTCGTGCTCTGGCCCCCGCAACCGGTGCCCACTTGCGGGGTCGCACTCACATGCCCCTCCGGCCCAGCGACACGGCGCGGGCGATGTCGCTGGCGACCTGCGTGCGGGACTGTCGGAAGCTCTCGGCGTCGCGTGCGTTGATCGTGACATTGACGGTCGCGGTGCCCGATTGGCCGTAGCCTGCGGCTTCGCGTCGCGAGAGAACCCGTTCCCCGCGCTGGAGGATGGCCGGAACCTCGTCGGGGCGCAGCCCGGCCCAGCCCCCATTGTGCATGCGCGGCGCACCTGCAAAGGCCAGGGCCGGGACTATCCGGCCGGGACCTGGGCCTCCGACCACGCCACCCGCATGCAGGATGTTGGCGAAGATGCCACCCGCTCCGCCCAGCGCGCCGGAGAGGGCATTGGCTATGGGGCCGAGGATGAAGCGGCGCGCGGCGAGCTTGGCAAGATCGGCGATCATCGACGTGACCAGGTCGCGGAAGTCGAGCTTCCCGGTCTTCACGAAGTCGCCGATGGAGTTCTCCGCCGAGGTGAACGCGCCCACCAGCGCACTGCCGATATCGCCGCCGATGTCGCGCGCCTTCGCGGCATAATCGGCAAGGGCCGCGGTGACGGCTTGCCAGCCGGTCAGGGCGATCTCCGCGCCTGCGGCTGCAGCGGCCCCCGCGTCGCGTGCTGCGCCTCCCGCACCATCGGCGGCGGTGGCGGTGTCGTTCAGCCCTGCCGTGAGGGCATCGGCAGAAGCGGCTGCATCCGCCAGCGCGGTCTCGGCTTCCGTCCCCGTGCCAGTCACCGCGTCCTTCAGCGCCTGCCAGCTGGCCAGCGGTCGACCGGCGGCATCGGCCAGCATCCCGGCCGCTTCGCGATAGCCATCGGCCCGGGCGCGGACATCCTCGGCCATGGCCCCGAGACCGAGGTCGGGCGGCTCGAGATAGGTGCGCGACAGCGCGGCCGAGAAGGCATCCGCAGCGGCAGCGCCTGCGGCGGTCGCGGCTCCCTCGAACGGATTGCCGATACGCCCAAGTTCCACCGGGTCGAGGATGCCGATCCGCACCCCGCCCTCGCCGGTGGCCCATTCGGGCAGCAGCGCGAGGGCAGCATTGAGCGTCTCGATGAAGCTGTTGATGCGGGTGACGACGCCGTTCAGCATCGCCTCGACGCCCGAGATCAGCCCGTTCGCGGCTTGGAAGGCGAAGTCACCAATGGCTCCCGGCAGACTGCCCCAGATCGCGACAGCGGCATCGTAGGCCCCCTGGAAGATCGCCGCCGTCCGGTCGCCGAAGCTGACGACGCCCGCGATGGTGCCTTCCAGCGCCGAGAGACCGGCCGCCTTCAGCCCCTCCCATCCAGCCGCCATCCGCGCAAGGGCCGCGTCCAGCGACAGGCCGATGCGCGACCAGACCTCGCGGGCCAGATCGCCGAGCAGGCGGAAGGCTTCGCCCACACCGCCGACCCGGGCGACGAGCTGCGAGAACTGGTAGACCAGTTCGCCCGCCCCAACGATCAACGCCCCGATGCCGGTCCGGATCAGAGCGCCGCGGAGAAACACGAGCGCCGTCGCGAGGCCGCGCACCGACAGGGCCGCAGCGGCTAGACCCGCCACCCAGCGTCCAGCCATGACAGCCGCGAACGTTGCCGCATGGGACGCCAGACGCCCGAGGTTGCCGATCAGTGTGTCGATGGCCGAGCGCAGGATCCCGCCGTCGGAGGCAAGGGCCACGAAGGCATTGGCCAGCGCCTCGATGGTCGGGGCCACGGCGACGGCGATGCGGTTGCGCAGGCCGTCGAACACGAGGGATACGGTGCCGAGCGCCAGTTGCGTGCGGCGCAGGGCTTCCAGCGCATCATTGTCCAGCACCGCGCCAAGGTCCGATGCCTGATCCCCAAGCCGGGCCATCTCGGCACCGCCATTGCGCAGAAGCGGCAGCAGGCGCGTCGCATCCGAGGCCATGGCCTCTAGATAGAAGGTCATCTCCTGCTGGCTGAGACCGGCGCGTTCGAGGGTGTCAACGTAGAGCTGCAGTGCCTCGGGGCCAGAAAGCCTCGCGAACTGGTCAGCCGTCACGCCCACGCGCGGAGCCACATTCTCGAAGAAGTCCGCCATCGGCCCGCCGCCGGTCTGCAGGAAGTCGCCGACCCGGTCGTTCACGTCCTTCAGGATGTCCGCCAGCTTCTCCTGCTCGATGCCAACCGTCCGCGCCCCGGCCGACCAGCGCTGCAGGGCCTCGGGCGTGGCATTGGCGACCTGCGCGAACTGCCGGATCTGCGCCGCGCTTTCGGCGGTGGAGCGGACGATCAGGCCGAGCGAGGCCGTGGCGGCCGCCGCCGCTGCCCCTAGGGCAAGCCCGGCACGGCGTGCGAAAGCAGCAAGCCGGGTGTTCGCCAGCTCCATCTCGCGCGACAGACGGCCCAAGCCCTTCGCCCCAGCCTCGCCAACACCCTCCAGTTCGGCGCGCACCTGGCGGCCGCCGACGGCGGCGAGCCGGACGGAGACGCGTTTTTCGGCCATTGGATCGGGGCTCCGGATGGGATGGGGTCAGTCGCGGCTGGCCGCGATCTGCTCGTTGACGCGGCGGACCATCACTGCCTCGAGGGCGGGCAGCAGCTCGGCGATGGCAGGCGGGGAGATGCCGAGGGCGGCACCCAAGGCCAGCGCCGCGCCCAAGTCCCAGCCGATCACCGCGCCCGGGATGACGCGCATCTGCCCGCCGAGGCGCTGCGCCAGGTCCCAGACCTGAGCGCCCTCAAGGGTTTGGGGCTGGTTCAGCCTTGCGGGGCAGTCGGGACAGGGCCCTGCACAGGCCGCGCAGTAGCGGTCGCCCCCGCCGAAGGACCATTCGGCAAGGGCGCAGAGGCGTTTTTTTCCGCGTCCAGCAGGAGGGCCTTGGCGACGTACTGGGTCTGGAACGCCTCGAAGGCGGGCCAGATGTCGAGGAGCGCGTCGATGGCCTCGGGGCTCGGATCGATGGGACTGCCATCGGCATCGCCGATCCCCTCCCATGCGAGGATCGCGCGTCGCGCCAGCGCCTTGGCCATGGCGATCGCGGCTTCCTCGGTCGCAGCCCCTTCGGGCAGGTCGGCAATTGCGGGATCGCCACGGGCCGACACCATCAGTGCGGTGGTCAGCGGGCGGAGCCGGACGCGCACGCCGGGGATGAGGTCGCACCATTGCGGCGCGTTGGTCAGGTCGAGGGTCAGCATGGCGTGCCTTCTCAATAGGTTGCGACGGTGTTGACGAGGACGGCGGTGCACATCCGGGCGGGACTGGTGGCCTTGGCCGCCTGCCAGTCGAAGGTGGCCTGGATGCCCTGCGGGCCCGGGATCTCGATGCGGGGGCGCGGCAGGTAGACGGCATGGGCGGTGAAGGTGAAGCTGGCGTTGGCGCCGAGGCTCCAGGCGAAGACCAGCTCGCAGGGCGTGCCGTCGATGGCCTGCGTGATCAGGGCGGTATCGGCAAAGCGCACCTCCACCCGCCCCGTCAGCGCGGCCATGCCGGGGTCGGCCCCTTCGATGCGCCCGTCCGAGCGGATGGTCTCGATCCGGTCGAGGCCGTTGGAATAGGTCACCTCGGCGGAAATGACGTTGCCGAGAGGCGTGCCGTTGCGAGTGATCGCGCCGTTGAAATGCCCGAACCGCTGCAGCGCCAGCGCGGTGGGCGTGCCTGCGGCCGTTGCCGCCGCGACGTTCTCGCCCTGCGCTACCAGTCGGGCCGTGGCGGTCAGCAGGCCAGAGCGCGCCATCTGCCACGACAACTGATCGCAGACGCAGCCAGTGTACATCGCATAGCGCGGCACCTCGGGCATCGCCGTCTCGATGGCCATGCTCGGCAGGGTCCAGTTGCCGGACTGGAAGGTGTGGGTCTTGGGCGTCGTGCCGGTGGTTGTGGGCTGACCGAAGGCGGCCTTCAGCCAGAGGCCGAAGTTCTCAACATCGATCGGCACGACGACATCACCGTCGGCGGTGACCGCGTCCTTGATAGGGGCCAGAGGATCGCGCCCCTGGCCAAGCAGTTCCGAGGCGATCAGCGGCTGTTCGGAGCCAAGCGTGGTGCTGGCGAAGGGCACCGTGCGGTAGCCGGTGGCGGGTGCGGTGCCGTAGACAGTCTCGAACGCAAGCGCCATTTGCGCCCTCGCCCCATGGGCTCGTGCCATCGTGTTCTCCTATCGTGGGTGGGGTCAGGCCAGCGGATCGGCCGTGGAATAGTGCAGGATGACCGGGAGCACCGCCGCCTTCAGGCTGGCGGCACCCTCGACCGGCAGATCGACCGGGCGCGGCGCTTCCGCCTCGACCCAGTCGCAGAGGCCGCCCAGCGTGCGGTCGGCGGCAAGCGCCGCGCCGATGCTGGCGCAGAGGGTGTCGAAGGTCGTGTCACGCGCTGCGCCTTGGACGACCGCCTCGATCTCGGCTCGGTGCTGATAGTGATAGCGCAGCGGCGACAGCGTGACCTCGGGCTCGCCCGGCTCGCCATCGCGCAGGATCAGGAGACCTGCGGTCGGCACGCGTTCAGGCAGCACGTCACCGCGCAAGGCGGTGGCTGGCAGCGCCGAAAGCCGCGCGTACAGCGCGGCGAGGATGTTTTCGCGGGGGGTGGGCAATCGCTTCTCCTCCTACCCTCAACAGTGTAGCCTCGATTGAAGAGGAAAAGTGCGGCCTGAACGCTGCAATCAAATCGAGTTCCAACAGAAGGAAGTAACCGAAAATGCCTTTGCTGCCTGAAGCCCGTGACGGAATAGAGCTCAAGGCTTATAGTAGAACCGTTCCATTCTCATTCTGGCCGACGGCACCTACTGTTCCCAGACCAACACTACAGTCTCTTCTCTTTGCCGCCGATCCCTGGGGAATGATGCGCCACTCCATAACCGAGCAGGTAGCAAATTTGGCATCACGGCAAGAGGCTCACTCTTATATTGACCAAGCGCGTGATTTCTTCACCTCTGCACAGAGCTCACCAATTGACGGTGCCAAGCCGGTCCAGCTTTACTACAGCTTTCTAAATCTCGCCAAAGCCTTCACTATATGCCGGGGCATCCATGCATCACTGCCGAACATCATGCATGGCGTGAACGAAACCGTACCTGCTGGTGGCCGCGAGTTTGATGACGCAGTAATCCAGTTTTGGGCATCTCCAAACGGACGAGGACAACTTCAAGCTTTCGACGAGTTCATGGCCGCTCTGGGAGTTCCAAGAATAGCCGCCGCCGGTCTGCAAATACCAGTCTCAGTGCTTCTGCCGCAAATTCTTTCTGGTCATAGACTTTGGGCCAGCGCAACAGGAAGTGCCGAAAGATTCATCTCTATACACGACATACAGTTTTGCGAGAACCGGCGACGCCGCCAAGTATGGCTGAGGGTTCTTCTATTTGCTGACGATGTTAAACGCCTTGGCTTTACTCAGAACGATGTGTTGAATAATTCTGGGCTGGCGCCGAACTATCGCAAGGTTCGCTGCAACCTGAATAAATCTGGAAGACCATTGATCTGCTTTGAGCAAACTGTCCCGATCAACTATGGCCGACACGGGGTCGATCACGCTTCTGAACTGGCTGCGTCAGTAAAGGATCGGATCTGGATGACTGTCGGCAGTAGCGCCCCCTTCCGTAGGAACTACCTTTATCTTGTTCCACCAGCTGATCGGCCGCAGGTGCTTCCACAAATAGCGTCCATTTATGCTACCGCGTTTTACTTCGGTTCTATCACGCGATATCGACCCAATGTGCTGCGTTCTGCGCTGGATGGACCGCTAGGACCAAGGATATCAGAGTTCATATCTGGTCAGCCATCTCAATTTGTTTACTTGATGGCTTCGGAGTTTGCGAAGCGTGACGTGACAAAGCCATCAATTGTATGAGCAAGTCATTTTGACGCCACCCACTTCGCCACGATCAGCCCCGGCACGGCGGCGTGCGCCCGCTCCGCGTCCCGCGCCAGATCCAGCCGCTTCGGGAGCTTCACCTGCGGCACCAGCAGGAAGATCGGCGCGGTGACGACACCCCGGCCGGTCTTTGACCGTGACGCGACGGCGCGGCCCTTGGTGTTCAAACGCCCCTCGGCCACCAGCAGGCTCGGGCCCCTGCGTCGATAGATGAACCGCAAGCGCAGGCCGGTGCGGCGTTCCCACTCGCCGGGGGTGATCCGGCCGCCGCGCAGAGACTTGCCTGCGGCAGGCGTGGGGATCGCCAGCCAGAAGCCGTTCTTTGAGCGGATCAGCGGGCCGGTATCGTGCGCGCCGACGATGACCGGGGCGTTGGACCATACGACGGCCGCAGCGTTGAGGCTGGGCGTGCCTTTGGGGAACTGCTCCGACCGGATGGTGCGGGCAAGCCGGGCCCCAAGGCCCGCGCCGGTGATCTGCTGCCGCCAAGCCGCCTTCAGCCCGGTTCCGGCCTCACGGATCGCAGCCGACACGGCGCGTTCCCCCGCCGCGACCTCGGCGGCCATCATCGCGACGATATCGGGATCGATGTCGAGGTTCACGCGCATCGCGGTCATGCCGGGCGCAGATCGACGGTCCAGACCAGCCGCTCGCGGTCGCGGACCGGCTCGCCTTGGATGAGGAAGGCATCGCCGTCGATCTCGATCCGGTCGCCCGGGCGCGGGGCTGGTACCTCGGCCGCGCGCAGATCGATCCGGGTGGTTTCGGACCAGAGTCGCGCATCACCGTAGTCTGTGACCGCATCGGCACGCCGGGCGACGATGCGCACGAGGACCGGCGCACCGCCATCGGCGAAGTAGATCGCATCCCGCCCCATGTTCGGATCGGCAAAGAGCGCGCCCACGGCGGCGGCGAAGGCGCTCATCAGAAGGCCCCGTTCAGCCGTACCCGGCCGACCACATCGCCCGCGCCGCCCGCTACCGCCTCGGTCGCCACGCCGATCAGCGTGTTCGAGGTTGTGACCTTGGTGGTCTGGCGGGCGGTGTTGTCCCAGTAGATGCGGTCGCCGACGGCCCAAGCCTGCGAGCCTAGCTTCTTCAGCTCGTAGACGCCCACAAGCGCGGCCTCGACGGTTTCGCCAAGGGCAGCGGTGCCAGCGGCCACGCCGAAGATGGAACCGACGAGCAGGCCATCGCCGGAAGCGACTGCATAGGGCGCGGTCAGGGTGATGGTGTTGCCGGGCTGAACGTAGGTTTTCATGGGGATTTCCCTCTGGATCGTGGTTGCAAGGAGTGCGAATTTTTCCTACCTTTGTGGCAGGAGGATCGGACATGGCCGGCAAGATCAGCATTTCGATTACCGACGAGCACGCGGCTCTCTTGCAGGAAGCCGTGGGCAGCGGCGCCTATGCCTCGTCGAGCGAGGTGGTCCGCGAGGCCTTGCGCGAATGGCGGGCGCGGCGGGTCGTGGGTGACCTCTGGGATGCCGGGATCGCCAGCGGCCGCGCCGAGCCGGGCACGACGATGGCCGATATCAAGCGCGAGGCGCGCAGCCGCCGCAGCCTGTCCTGATCTTTCATGGCCCGGGTGTTCTTCACGCGGGCGGCCCGCGACGACCTGATCGACATCTGGACGCATATCGCCGAGGACGATCCGGCCGCCGCCGACCGTGTGCTCGACAGGCTGGACGAGGTCGCCAGCCACCTCGCGGACAACCCGCAGATGGGTCCGGCCCGGGACGATATCCGCCCCGGGCTGCGCTATCTGGTCAGCGGTTCGTATCTGCTGCTCTACCGCATCGACGGCGACGACATCGAGATCGTCCGCGCCGTGCACGGGCGGCGCGACCTTTACGGTCTCTTCTGACCTTACGCTCCAGGATTCTTGTAGAGGCCGCGCCAGTCGATGGCCTTGGCGCCGAAGTCGAGACGGCACTTGATCTCCACGCCGTCGACGTCGAAGCCGTTGCGGGTCTCGATGTAGGCGCCCTGCTGGCCCTCGAGATAGGCGTATTCGATGGTGTCGATCTGGTTGGGCGAGGCCGCCAGATACCAGGAGGTGGCACTGGCCGCATCGAGGCGCGGTTCGCTGATCGGCGACAGCGTACGGATCGACTGCGGGACCACCTTGGCGCTGTCGGCCGGCACCAGGTTCTGGGCGACCAGCTGCTCGGCCTTCAGTTCGAGGGCTGCGGGGACGATCAGGAAGGCGGGACGGATGTTCAGCACCGTCTTCTTGTCGAGGCCGGTCTGCAGCGCCATCGCCGCCCGGGCCGCGCCGACACTCGCCACATCCAGCGCGGCGCCAGTGCTCGCGAGGTTCTTGTGCGAGGTGTGGAAGAGCGCGTTGCCGTCGGCCATCGCCGGGTTCGAGGTGATGATGCCCCAGACCACGTCGCTCTCCAGCTGCGCGATGGAGTTGCCGTACATCGCAGGGATGCGGGTGAAGGCGTCGAGGTCGTCGTTGATCAGCACCTGGCGGGTGATGGCCACGACACGACCATAGGTCTTCACGCGGTAGCTTTCCTTGCTCTCGCCGAGGGTGCCGCGCTTGAACTCACCACTTTCGCCGACCTCGAGCAGCTGCGGCGCCTCGCCCAGCTGAACGCGGTGCATTGACTTGAAGTCGGTGGCCAGCACCTGGCGGCAGAAGAGCGCGAAGGTGCGGGGATAGGCGTCATAGGCCTGCCGCAGCGTCTTGTTGGTGACGGCCGACAGGATCTCGGGGAAGTCGGAGGTTGAATGCAGCGCGCGCGTCGCCACCTCGTCACGCGAGAGGCCGCGCGTGTTCACCCCGGCATTGCCGAGGCTTTCGCGGGCCAGTTCCAGCAGCGTCATGCCGCGATACTGGCGGGCGGCATCCTCCAGCGGGAACAGCGTCGGGCTGTAGCGGTGCAGGAGCGCGTTCGCCACGGCGTCGCGACGTGTGATGCGCTCGTCCCGGCCGCAGAGGGGGACGGAGACATGCGGGAAGGTCCGGGTCTCGTCGGATTTCGCCGCGACCTGGTCGAGGATCAGGCGGCGGGACTCGTCCACGCTGACGCCGCGCTTGACCAGATCCTCGGCGAAGCTGCGCTCGAGGTTCAGGCGGCCGGTCAGATCGTAGATGGTAGAGACGCGGTCGCGCTCGGCCTCGCGAGCGCGGGTCGCGATGGCCTCGCTGTCCGGCGCAGGTGACGGTTCCGGCATGCGCGCAGCGACCTGTTCGGCCTGCGCCGGGGCCGCGACGGGCGGCTGGCGGGTCTCGGTCAAGGCGGGGACATCCCCGGCCACGATGGTCGTGTTCTCAGGCATGGATGCCTCCTTTTGCATGCGGGTGTCGACGATCTCGACGGGATAATTGGCCTGATCGGCGGCGCGGACCTGCGCGCGGGGATCGGCGGGGACGGTCACGAAGCTGACCTCAAGCGGGGTCCAGCGTTCGACGATGCGCTGTTCGACCTCCCCCTTGGCGGCGGGCTCGACCACCTTCACCCGCTCGATGGAATAGCCGACCGAGACGTTGCGGATGATGCCGTCGCTGATCAGGCCGAACATCCGGTCGGCGGCCTGGTCCAGCCCCTCGCGGGGAAAGCGGATGGTGGCCTTGCCTTCCTTGCCCTCGATCCAGGCGCGTTCGACCACGCCCACCTGCGAATGCGAGGACCAGACCGAATGGCTGTCGAGCGCCGGGGCCCCGGCATTGAGGCGCGTCAGATCCACAGCTCGGTCGCTGACCTCGAGGATCTCGTCGAAGGGCACGGAGGTGTCCCAGCCGGTCCAACGCCGCCGCCGGACGGCCGCGCCGGTGGTGAAGACGACGTCGACCGAACGCGCCTCGGAATTGACGGTCGCAGGCAGGATGGGCGCGCGCCGCAGCTGCATCGGCAGGGCGACCGGGGCCGCCATGATCGTGTCGGGCATGGCCCTATTCCTTCTCTGGTTCGGATGCGGGGGCGTCCGGGGCACTGGTCGGCTCGCCCGCCTGCGCGCTGCCGGTCTTGGTGACGCGGCGCGGATCGCTGTCGAGCACGAGGCCGAGGCCGTCGAGCTTGGCGTTGGTCGCGGCGATCTCGGCCAGCACCGCGTCCGGGTTGTGGCCCTGCCGGGCAATGGCCTGCGCCAGCGTCATGGTGCCGGTCCGGATCGCCAGCAGGTCGGCCATCGCATCCTTCTGCGGATCGACCGCCTCGAACTTCGGCGGTTGCCATTCGACCGGGACATCCGGCGACGGGATCTGGCCTGCGGCCCATGCCGCTTCCGTGAACCAGCGCCAGACCGGCGCGCAGAACATCGGAATGAACAGCTGCCATTGGACGGCGTCGATCATCCGGCGGAACTCGACGAGGCCCGCCCGGATCGAGGAATAGTTGACCTGGCTGAGATCGCCGGTCAGCAGCTCGTAGGGCACCCGGAACCCGGCCGAGATCGTGTGCAGGCTGGCCCGCTTGTATTCGCCGTAGCCCCCCGTCGCCGATGGCTGGTTGAAGCGGATGTCCTTGCCACCACGCGCATAGGCGATCAGCCCCGGCTCGAACTGCTCGACCCGATTGCCGTCGGCATCGACCACCGAGGGCGCGATGCCCTGCTGCGCCTCGTCGTCGCCGAAGACGATGGCGGTGACGCAGGCCTCGGTCTTCTTGCGGACCAGTTCGGCAACCTCGTAATCGTCGAGGTCGCGCAACGACCGGATCACCGGCGCGCCCCAGGGAACGCCGCGTGCCTGCGTGCGCTGCTTCTCGTAGATGTGCGCGATCTCGGTCGCCGGGACCGGGCGGCTCTGCAGACCGTTCTGCAAGGCCCCATAGGCGTCGCCGGGATGTTCGGCATGGAGCCAGTAGGCCCGGCGTTTGCCGACCGGGTCGAACTCGATCCCCTGCACGAGGCGTCCCGCGCCGAGGACGCCGGATTTCGAGGCGTCGAGGAAGTCGGCCTCCAGCACCTGCAATTGCAGCGGCACCGGAAGGCCGTCGCTCGCACGCCGCAGGCGGCGGCGCACCAGGACCTCGCCCGCCTCGACCATCTCGCGGCAGATCAGCGTCTGCAGCCCGTAGAAATCGAGCTGACCATCGGCATCGCACTCCGCCGTCCAGCGCTCGAAGAGCGCGTCGACCTTCCGGTCGAGCGTGTCGTCGCCGCTGGCGGCGCGCGGCATGATGCCCGCGCCGATGATGTTGTTGACCAACACCGCCACGGCCTTGGCCGCATGCGGGTTGTTGCGCACCAGATCCCGCATCCGATCGCGCAGCAGCGCCCCGGCGACGCCGATCTCGGTGTCGGCGGAGGATCCCGGAGCGCGCCAGCCCTCGGTCCGCCGCCCGCGCGCGGCGCCGTCATACCCCCGCGTCAGCGTCTCGAACGCCTGACGCGCTATCACGCGCCGAGCCGCCATGCGCGGCGCCACCGTCGCGATGGCGTGATCGAACCAGGTCGCCGACATCAGCGATCTCCGCGCGAGAAGCCCGCCAGCCCGGCCACCGGCAGCGGCCGTGTGGTGCCCGCGATGGCGCGCTCGATGGTCCGAATGCGCGCCAGCAGATCCTCGGCCGAGCCGTAGTCGACGGACTTGCCGTCATAGCTGACCCGGGTCGTGCCGCTGGCATAGGCCCGGCGCAGCGCCGAGAGCTCGGATTCCGTCCAGTCGGTCATCTTCAGAACCATCCCTCCCGCCGTCCAAGCCAGTCGGAGCGGCGCTTGCCTTGCGGGGCCTGTCCCGGCCGGTTGATCTGCCCGGCGGGATCGGTGTCGGTGGGGGCGGCCCCGAGCTGATCCTCGAGGTCACGCCATTTCTCCTCAGACCAGCGGTCCGCGCCCGCGATCCAGGCGGCGGCGCGGGCATAGACCCTGCAATCCAGCGCCTCGTTCCTCTCGCGCAGCTTCTGCCATTCGAGTTTGGCGAAGCCACGCTTCGTGCGGACCGTTACCAGTTGCTCGGCCACGACCTGCTTCAGCCACTCGCTTTCGACCCATGTCGGCAAGTGGATTGTGCCTGGCGCAAAGGCCGCGCCCGCGGCGCGTTCTTCCTCGGTCGGCCGCGCCAGCCGCAGGAAGCGGTACGTCTCGGCCTTGAAGGTGGACACCGCCACGGTCCAGAGCCGGGCCCCGCGCCGCAGGCGTTTGCCGCCCTCGGTCGCGTCGACGAAGGTCGGCCCCGAGACCGGGCTCGAGCGGTTGAACCCCTCGACCCCCTTGACCGGCGACACCTGCGCGAACCCTTGCGCCCGCGACCAGGAATAGACCGCCGGGGCCTCGTAGCCGGTGTCGATCGCGAGCCGCGCGATGCGCAAATGCGCCCCGCGTTCGTGCGGCCAACCTCGATCCAAGAGCGAGGTCAGTTCCGACCAGGCGTCATGCCGATCCGGCCCGCCCTCGATGACGACGTGATCGACGAGCCAGCTTTCCAGTCCGCGCCCCCAGGCCCAGACATCGATCTCGATCCGGTCCTTCTGGACGTCGGCCCCGGCCGTCAGAAACAGCCCGCCCGCAGGCACCGTGCCGGATGTCCAGCGCTCGCGCCGGTCGTAAAGCCGCTGCCAGTCGGGCGCTTCCCCGGTCTCGACCCATGTCTCGCCGAGGATCGTGTTGCGGAACGCCTTGATCGCTTCATCCGACCCTTTGGCCGCGTCCCATGATCGCACGATCCGCTCCCAGCTCAGCCAGCCGATCGGCGAATAGAGCGCCGAGAGGTGATATCCGACCGTGGTCGGATCGGCGGCCGTGGCGGTCGCCCGCCATTCGCCGCCCTCCAGCATCGCCGTCTTGTGGTGCTCCGCGATTGCCGCGTCGCAGCCCTCGCAGTGATATTCCGCCGTCTCCGGCTTGCCCTTCTGCCAGCGCAGCCGGTCGAACTTCAGCCACTGCATCGCACCGCAATGCGGGCACGGCACGAAGTACCGCCGCTGGTCGCTGGCCTCGAACTCACGCTCGATCCGGCTCAGCCCCCGGATCGTCGGGGTCGAGACCAGGAACACCTTGCGGCGATGGGCGAAGGTCAGCGACCTTGCCTCGGCCAGCGTAACCGGATCGCCTTCCTCGTCGGCCGAGGCTGGATAGGCGTCGACCTCGTCGAGGAAGATGTACCGCGCCGGGGAGGACCGCAGCCCCACCGCCGAGTTCGCCCCGGTCATGATCAGGATGCCGCCCGCGAACTCCTTGGACAGCATCGTGTTGCCCGCGTCGCGGGATCGCGCAGGCTTCACCCGCTCCCGCAACTCGGGGCTCTCGTCGATCAGCGGGTCGATCCGCTGCCGCGAGTTGCGCTTGGCCAGTTCCACGGTCGGCTGGACGGCCAGCATCGGCCCCGGCGCCTGGTGGATCGCGAAGCCGATCCAGTTGTTGCCCGCCTCGGTCGCGCCGACCTGCGCGGCCTTCATGAACACGATCCGCTGCGTGGGATCACCGGGCGACAGCCGGTCCATGATCTCGCGCATGTAGGGCGTGCGCACCGTGCGATACCGCCCGGGTTCGGCCGAGGCGCGGCCAGAGAGCATCCGGTGCCGGTCCGCCCATTCCGAGACGGTCAGGTCCGGGTCGGGCCGCAGCCCGTTGCCCCAGGCGCGCAGGATCTCGCTCGCGCCGTCGAAGTCGGTCAGGCCATCATCGTCACCGGAAGTCGGGCCGGACCTCGGCGAGTTCGTCGAGGTGGGCGCGTACATGTTTCTCCAGGACCTTCTGCATCGCGGCTGGCTCCACGGTGATCTGCTGGCCCGTCGCGTCGCGGCACGACGCCGAAAGCTCGGCCGCCATCAGAGCCGCCGCACGCGCGGGCCAAGTCACCCACGTGTCCCGTTCCTCCCGCGCCAGCCGGAACACCAGCGCCAGCGCGCGGGCCCGCTCGATCAACTCCCCCTTCAGCTTCTGCAGCCGGATGCGCCGCTCCTGCGCCTTCAGTACCTCGTTGGCGGTCTTGGCCTGCAGGAAGGTCGTCCCGCCACCGACGGCCGGAACCGCCAACCCCTGCTCGCGGAGCGTGTCGCCGACGGCGGCCACCGCCGCCTCGGGGACAGGCTTCAGCTTCGGTTCGGGAGGCTTTCTCGTCTTCGACGGATCGGTTGTTTCCGCCCGGCGTGCGTCGCTGGCGGCCGCATTGATGCTGCCGTCCGGATAGAGAACCAGCCGCTCAGCCGTCTTCGCCTTCTGGATCGCGCCCCGCGACAGCCCGACATGGGCGGCGTACTGGCGCTCGCTCATGCCCTGCATCATCGGCTCCGATTATCATTCAAGATCATGTGCTTATCTCGTTGATAAGCATCGCGGACAGAGCGAACGTGTCTCCAACGAAACGATGCAACTCACCACGGAGCCACCAGAATGACCCGCCGCGCCACTGACAATTCCAAGGCCCTCGACGCCTTCATAGCAGCGAAGTCCGAGATCAACGCGATGCTCGAACGGCTCGCCGCCTTGAGCGCCGACCATTTCGAGACCAGCCCCGACGAGATCAACTGGGGCCACGTCGGCACCCTGAACCACTACCGCGCCAAGCTGCGCGAGATCACCGACTGCGCCTTCAAGGAAGGCGAACACGCCATCTGACCACCCGCGACGCCAGAACCCCGCCGCGCGCCCTGCGCGGCTTTGGGTCGTAGAAGGGCTGCGAAGGTCGCGGCCACGATCAAGGAGACGACCCCATGCCCCAGATCCAACTGACCGACACCCAAGCCGTGATCCTTTCTGCCGCGTGCGCGCGCGACGATAGCGCGGTCTTTCCCGTTACCGCCAAGCTGAAGGGCGGCGCCGTCGGCAATGTCTGCAAGAGCCTCCTGAAGCTCGGGCTGATCGAGGAAATCCCGGCCACCGACCTGAACACCGTCTGGCGGCACGACGAGGCGCGCGGCCCGATCACCCTTCGCGCGACGCCGCTGGCACAAAGCACCCTCGGGATCACCGAGCCCGAGGCTACCACGACACCCGCTGAAACCGTCACCGCGCCGAGCCAGCGCCGGAAGGGCACCAAGCAGGAAGCGCTGATTGAAATGTTGCGGGCACCGGACGGCGCCACAATCGAGGAAATCATGGTAGCGACGGACTGGCAGTCGCACACGGTGCGCGGCGCGATGGCCGGTGCTCTGAAGAAAAAGCTCGGGCTCGAGGTGACCTCGGAGAAGGTCGAGGGTCGCGGGCGGGTATACAGGCTTCCCGCCGCCTGACCCAACGCCGCAAATGCTACGCCGCCACCCCGACCGGGCGGCGGCCTGTATCTACGATGGCTTCGTCAGTGTAGCTGTGAGACCGACCAATGACACCTGCGCCAGCAGCCACTTTCCGGCTGCCATGCGCTTCTGGACATACACGCGATGCTCTTCAGGCGAGGGTGGGCTCTTCCGCTTATGTCGCTGGCTGTTGCAGTACAAACAGGCCGCAACGATGTTCTCATCAGTGTCGCGACCACCGTCGGAGCGGGCGTGTAGATGCTCGGCGGTGCAGCGTAGCGCCTTTGATGTCCGCCTCGTTTTGTGGTTTCGTTGAGAAGATGCGGCTTCAACAGCATCGTCCCACATTGGCAGGCCGCAATAGTAGCAGCGGCCACCTTGGGCCATCATCTTCCTTTGACGGATACGTTTAACAGATCCCATGACACGGGTCCTTTCATTCGACTTCGTGAGAAGCGAATGCGCGACGCCCGTAACGGACGCTCCCCGGCTGGAAGCTCCTGCTCGCGCGAGGCCCGGTGATCCGTGGCTCCGCATGCCGGACCGCGAAACCTGCAGGACAAGACCTCAGGTCAGAGTAGCCGCTGGCTCACTCAATTCGGCCAAAGCCAAATTCGCAGCAGTGTCAGGATAAATGATCGTCCCGCATCACGTCAACGGAAGCTTTCGAACAGCCGCCGCAGGACGTAGGACCGCGCGATGCTTACCACCGTGAACACAGCACCGATCTTCAGGTTCTGCGCCAGCGTCGTGTGCAGCCCGAAGACCGGGAAGATCAGGATCTGCGTGACGACGGCGACGCCGTAGCCGACGATCACGTTGGCGACGGACTCGACCAGCGACATGAGGCGCGATTGCGTCATCCCGCCACCTCATCCATCGGCCAGCAATTCAGCCGCCAGAGTTCGCAGCGCATGCGCCGCAACCAGGGGGACCACGCCGTTGCCACAGAGGCGAAGCCGGTCCACCCGGTGGGCCAGCCCATCAGCGCCTCGACGAACAGCGGGTTCAAGGTCCGGCGCGGCTCGGAGGTATCGCGCCCAGCCATCGGCGTCACCAGGACCTGGCGGCCAAGCAAGCCGTTCACCGGCGTGTTCGCCAGTGTCGTCGCCCCGTCCTTGTGATCGCGCGCCGTCGGCGTCATCCACATCCCGGCCGCATGGGTCAGATCGGCACTCCTGCGGTTGCCCGCGCTCGGCTTGCAGCCGTCGTTCGCCATTGGCGTCGGCCAGAGCGCGGTCATAGAACACTGGTTGCCGTGTATCGCGAATGCGGCGATACTCGGCGTGGACCAGTCTACTTATCGATGGGGCAGATTTTGTTCGGATTTTTCAATAGACAGCGCGAGCAACGTAGGATCAGCAATGACCTTCAGGAAACCATGGTCATTGCCTACGACGCTCTACGCGAGGCAGTAGATATTGAAGATCCAGTCCAGAAACACCACGAGATGCATATGAAGCTTACGCAGCTCAGCTTGGCGCTTCACGATGTTTACCCAACTTTCCCTCAAGAAAAAGAAAGTCTCTTTGTCGATTTCGTGGCGGCGAGCCTTGAGCGAAAACCATACTGCGAAGCGCTTCAGAATGTCATTGAAGAGCATATTCGGGCGTGCCCAAATATGCCCGGCGCAAAATTTGACTTCATGACATTCTTGCTTGCACCGAAGTTTATGGCAGATTTTACGCGGAAACGCCGGGGAGATTAAACGCCTCCTACTCTTCTTGATTTTTCACCCATTCTTCTGCTTCTGCACGAGTCTCGAAATAAATATCGGCATTTCTATGCCGCTTCTCGACGCCATCAACCTCGAATAGCTCGTGAACCTCAAAGAACACGGCATCCCGCCTTTCCGCAGCTTTGACATTCGCGACACGCACCACTTCGAATCGAATCTTCCCGTCCGACATTGTCCAACCTCGTGAAACCGGCCCTATCTAACGCGATTGTTTCAGACTGGCTCCGCGTCTGCAACGCTGTCACGCTCCTGCAGGAGCCCGCTTGCGCCGGAGCAGAGGGAGAGGCCGAAGAGACATGCGTCTCCGGCCCCGGAAGCGTTTCCGGAGGAAGGTAAAGCCAGGTCATGCATGTCACGCGGCGGTCTTGCGCTTTCGCGCGGGTTCGGGGGCGGTGTCCGTGTCCGGCGTATCGGCCGGGGCGCCGGTGGAGGCGTCGGCGTCGTCGCCCAGCCGCTCGGTTCTCACCTCAGCGAAGGTCCGACCGTCGCCATCGAGGATCGCCTCGCGACCCGTGTCGGCCTGCCAGCGTTCGACGGCGACGTCGATGTAGGCCGGGCTGATCTCCATCGCGAAGACTCGGCGGCCGTTGGCCTCGCCCGCCACGATCTGCGAGCCGGAGCCGCAGAACGGCTCGTAGCAGAGCCCGCCCCGCGCAACATGCTGGCGCATTGGGATCCCGAAGGCGTCGAGCGGTTTCGGCGTCGGGTGGTCAGGCCGCTCGTCCTTGGCGAAGGACGGCATCTCCCAAGTTGAGGGGAGCGTCTGTTCGGCGACCTTCGGCGGGCGGTTCGGGCGGCGCCAGCCCATGAAACAGGGCTCATGCTTCCAGAGGTAATGCGACCGGGTCAGGACACCGCGATCCTTCACCCAGATGATCTGCTGATGCACAAAGGCACCGGCCTTTTCCCAGCAGGCCTCGAGCATCGCCTGGCGGCGCGAGGCGTGCCAGCAGTACCAGGCCGCATCCTCGGTGATCGCCTCGGCCACGGCCGCCGCGATGAAGCCGTCATAGAGCTCGGCGCCCTGCGAACTGTCATCCCACGTGGTGCCGTAGGACGCGGACCAATCCTTGTTGCGTGTGGGATGGTTCGAGCCGTCGTAGTCGACGAGGTATGGCGGGTCGGTCGCGAACAGGATTGCCCGCTCGCCATTCATCAGGCGGCGCACATCGGCCGCGCTGGTGCTATCACCGCAGAGGAGGCGATGGTCGCCGAGGATCCAGAGATCACCGGTGCGCGACGCCGGGTTGCGCGGCGGCTCGGGGATGGTCACCGGCGGCACGGAGCCCCCGGCGCCACCTTCTTCCCCGTCCCCCTCCGGCACATAGGCCAGCAGCTTGTCGAGTTCGCCGTCGGAGAAGCCGACCAGCGAGAGGTCGAAATCCTCGGCCAGCAGATCGTTCAGTTCCGCCGACAGCAGCGCCTCGTCCCAAGTGCCTAGTTCGGTCAGCTTGTTGTCCGCAATCCGGTAAGCCCGCCGCTGTGCCTCGGTCAGGTGCCCCAGCACGATCACCGGCGCTTCGGTGAGTCCGAGCTGCGTCGCCGCCAGCACCCGGCCATGGCCCGCGATCAACTCGCCGCCCTCGGCCACGAGGCAGGGCACGGTCCATCCGAACTCCGCCATACTGGCGGCGATCTTCGCGACCTGGTCCGGCCCGTGCGCCTTCGCATTGCGGGCATAGGGCTGCAGCCGTGACAGCGGCCACATCTCGATCCGATCTGGGGCAAAGCTCAGCGTCATCGTCGGGTCAGTCCTCGGATCAGGGCGGATACCCTTGGCTTCCGGACTCCGGGGTCCGGACTGGACTCCACGCGGGGTCCAGCGGCCACCTGGGGTGTCCAGCTTCAAGGGTTTGATTTTGCGGTGTTTCAGGCGGGTTCAGGTGGCTCCGGCTTCCGGGTGGCTTCCCAAAAATCCGGCCCTGTCGCTAGCGATGTGCCGCGCTTCGCCCGCCAGCATACGAATATGGCCAGGAAGGAACCGCCAACTCGCCGGGGCTGGACCCCGACCGGACTCTCGCTGGATACCGGAAGCCAGTGGCCCCCTGCCCCGCGCGCTCCTCTCCCGAGCATATCAACTTTCTATCCCGGGAGAGGGCTTTCTGTCCCTTCGAAAACTGTCCGGCGGACAATTTTCCATCTGGCGCGAAGGTTTACGCGCCACTGGCCAGCGCGATCACCCGCTGCTTCGAAAGGTTGCGGTTGAACCGCCGCTTGTTGAGAGTGAGGGCGATCACCGCGAGACCGAATTGCCAGTGCTGATGCGCGGCCGACCGGTGCAGCCCCGCGGACCAGCAGATCTCCTTCCACCGCTCGCCATGGGCTTTCATCCAGACGATGCGACCGTCCACGGGCTCGAGGCAGGCGGTCCAGGTCAGCGTTTCCTCCATGCGGCTGATCGCTTGCGGCGAGGGCAGCACGCGCATCGGCTTGGGCTCCTGTCCCACCTTGGCGCCAAAGCTGTGCAGGACCGCAGGCCAAGTGCTGAAGTAGCCCTGCCTGCGGGCCTCGGGCAGACGTTTCAGGACGAAAGCGGCTTCGGCCAGCCGTTCCTCGACCAGCGCGGGGGTCCAGACGGTCATCGCTGCACCTCCCGCCCGCCGGTGGCCGGGCCATAAAGCTTCTCGCCCAACTGGCGCACCAGTTCCCGCTCGGGCCAGGTCAGGCGGTGATCGTCGAGGGCGACGGCCAGAACGCGCTGTTCGCGCCAGCCATCACGCTTGACCTCATCGGGGTTCCGACGACGGCCGCCATAGCCTTTCGGCGCAAAACGCATCCCGGTCATTGCAGGCCCCCCTTGGTCTCGAGCGCCCAGAACAGGATCGCGATGGCATCAGCCTCGTTGTCATCGGCGGGGCTGAACCCCCTCGCCCGGGCTGCAGCAATCATCGCCGCCTTGTCGGCGTTGCCCTTGCCAGTGGCGTGACGCTTGATGGTGCCGACTGGCACCCCTTCGCAAGGCACGCCGCGCAGTTCGGCCCATGCGGTCAGCGTGGCCATCAGCCCGCCATAGACATGAGCGGCGTCAGTTGCTGCGTGGCGACGAACCTCTTCGAACCAGATGGATGCGATGGGCCCGGACAGACGGTCCAACTCACCCAGCCAGTTGGTGAACCGCAGATAGCGCATACCGCCGCCGTCGTAGCGGCCGGGACGGAAGGAGACGGTGCCGCTGGTGATCAGCCCATCAAGGCCCTGCAGCGCCCATCCAGTCGTGGTGCCAAGGTCGAGGGCCAGCAGGGTGCGGCCTGACCGGACGGCGGTGGGCAGATCAGGGATGGCCACATGGGGTTGGGTGGCGAAGGTCAGGTCAGCCATGGGTGGTCTCCTCTTCTGGTTGGCTGCTCGGTGAAAGGCGACATCGGGTGAATGTTGCGGAAAGTCGGGGCTGCGTTTGTCAGGTCGGGTGGTCAGACCTGCGACGGGCCGCACGCGCGGAACCCCTGGGGGTGGGCGTGGGAGAACCCGCCTGCGGCGTTCTCCCCCACCCCCGTAGGGGGTGGTTTCACCCCCGAAACTTGGAGAGCGGGACAAGACACTGACAGGAAACAGGAATTCCAGTTTCGGGAGGTCGTTTTCGGTCGGTCCTGCCGAAACTGGTTGCAGCGTAGCCTTTGCGGCATCCTCGCAATCCTGAGGGGGCAGTTTCGGAAGCGGGCCGAAACTGGTCACAACTGGCCCCTGCGTGGTCCTGCGTGGGGATGGCGAGGCAGTTTCGGTGAGATGGCCAATCTGGTTCAAACTGGCCTCTGCGCAATTCAGCGCAAAGCAGGTATCGGGGGTGATCATGGCCGTTCCTCCACCGGATAGACCCAGACATGCGGGTTCTCGACCTCGAGAAGCGCGCCGGTCTGCGGCGACTTGTAGTGGGTCGGCAGCACCGCAACGCGTGCGGGGCTGACTTCACCGGTCTCCGGATCGACCTCCTCGGCGCCCGTGGGCATGACCATTCCCTCGACGCAGAGGTAGCCGAAGCGCGAGCGTGAGGGCCCAAGCCCGTAAGGGGCGGCGTTGCGGACGAACTTGATAGTGCCCTTGGTGGCTTGCACGGCGATCCGGTCGCGGATGGCATCCTTGCCGCCCAGACCGCCTTTGTTCTCGAAGACTTCTGCGAACTGGTTGGCGGTATAGAGACGCCCCTCGGCCGCCTCCTCGAGCAGGATGGAGAGGATCACTTCCTGCTTGCGCAGGCGCTCGGCGTCGTATTTCGCGCCGACTTCGGCGCGGACCAGGCGCTCGTTCATCGGGTTGATCTCGACCCACTGGCCGCCAACCTTGTCGATCAGCTTCGAGGGCAGCGCGGGGCCATTCCTGAGCTCGATCTCGAGCTTGCGCTCTGGTGCGTCCTCGTCCGGCCGGTGCAGGATCAGGCCGGAGGTGTAAAAGCCCCTGAGCGCGCTTGCCCCCGACAGGGCAAGGAACGGATCGTCCTTCAGCTGCTGCTTCGACAGCTTTCGCGTGTGATGGACCAGGATCACGCCGCAGGCCGGGTTGATGTGATCCCGCAGCACCTCGACCCTGTCCTTGAGGAAGAACATCATGGCGGTGTTGTCGTTTTCGCCGCCGCCGTCCGGCCCGCCGTCGAAGAGGTTGCGGATCGGATCGATGCAGATGATGTCCGGGCCTGCATCCGGAAAGGCCGCCTGGATGGCGCGCGCCACCCGCATGCTGCCATCGGTGTCGAGCAGCATCTTCAGCTTGGGCGTCGCCACGAAGGTGTCGCGTGCGGCGGCCAGAACCTTGGCGGGCAGCGCGATCTGGCTCAACCGCTCGCGCAGATAATGATACTGGATCTCGGCCTGCAGGTAGAACACCCGCAGAGGGCGCGGCGGGGTGAAGCCAAGAAAGGCCTGACCGGCCGCCATGTGCACGAGCCAGCTGATCGTCAGGTCGCTCTTGCCGACCTTCGGCGCACCGCCAAGCACCAAAAGCCCGCCCGGCGTCAGCACGCGCGGCGCAATGATGTCCTCGGGCATCGGGCTGGTATCGTCCAGCAGCACACCGAGCGTGAACGTGGGCATTTCACTGGGCGCAGGGGCTGCGCTGTCGAGGCGGACCAGCGCCGGGCCATTCTTCTGCACATGCAGATCCCAGAGCCGCTCGGACTCGCGCTGCAGGCGCTCGATCGGCCAGGAGGGCCGCAACATGGCGGCGTTGTAGCCGCAGATCGCCTGCCAGCCCTCGTCCTTCGACATCCGGCCCTCGTGGACCATGCGGATGAAATGGCCGATTGCGGCCGATGCCCCCTCAAAACGGGACCAGTCGTCCTGGCCGCCCTCGCGCACCGGGGTCACCAGCACGTCGTCGAGGCGGGGCTTGTCCTGGGTGACACTGCCGCTGGCGACCATCCCGGCACCCGGCATCGGCGGCATTTCGGCCACGCGCTCTGCGAACTCGTCGAGATCGACCTCGACGGAATGGTGCTCGCGGATTTGCACCAGGCGCTGGTGGCCATGCTTGTGATAGACAGTGCCTGCCACCCTGATCGGTTGGTGCGCCGACCTAAAATGCGTGTCGCCGCCGACCTTCAGGGCAATCTCGCCCCGCAGACGGCAAAGGCTGGCCAGCGCCGACCCCTCGGCGGGTTCGGTCATCTTCCACCAGACATGCAGCTTGCTGGCCCCTTCGGACGTCCGCCCGCCGCTCTCGATGATCAGGGTGGGTTGACCCAGATGACGCAGCAGATGGGCGAGCTTGGCGGGGATGTCGCCCGCGTCGAGATCAACGACCAGCGCTTGCATCTGCAGGACTTCGGCGGCTTTGGCCTGCCCAGCCCCGGCGACCGTGCCGGGGATCACATAGACGGCGGCCCCTTCGCGCCAGGCCCAGTTGGCGAACGTCACAAGCTTGCCCGGTGCTGTGGCGTCGGCGTCCATCCAGACGTTGTGCGGTCGGCCCTCCTTGCCCTGCCCCATGTCGACAAAGCCTCGGACCGGGATCTGGCCCTCGCACCAGCCGAACACGACATCGAGGAACGTCGCGATCTGGACCGGGTCAGGCTCCACGCCAAACGGGTCCTCGGCCGCCGGGGCATCGTTGAAATCCTGCCATGGGCTGAAGTGGATGATGTTGTCTTCGGTCATGCCGGCAGTCCCCAGCAGCGCGCGGCCCATGGGCAGAACCGGCATTCGAAGAAGTCGCGATTGGCAGCGATGCGGGGCAGCAATTCGCCCGCGTCGGTCGCCTGCAGGATCCGCACGCCCCGGTCCGACATGCGCTGCGCGAGAGCCGCGTCGAAGGGCACAAGTTCGTGGTGCAGTTCAGCCGTGTCCTTGTTGATCGCGGTGAACAGCGCCGGATTGGCCGAGATGCCGGGGATCGTCCCTTCCATGTAGGCCTGGTAGAGCGCGATCTGCGCGGCATAGACGGGCTTCGCGACAGCAACCCCGTCCTTGACGCAGGCCCGCCAGTTCTTCGCGTTCATGGTCTTGCATTCCCAGAGCGCGGGAACGCCGATGCCCAGCGGCGCAGGTGCCGCGGCAATGATCCCGTCGACATGGCCCCGGATGCGCCCGCCAGCGACGGAAAAGCCGAACTGTTCGCCATCGGGGCGATTGCCCTTGCGGGTGTAGAGGTCGAGCCCGGCCGCGCGCAGCCAACGGATGGCCAGATCCTCGAGTTGGTGGCCGATCTCGAAGATCCGCAGCGTCTGACCGGCGAAATCCGCACCGTCGTCCTTGGGCGCGCCCGCGAATTCGAACTGCAGCGCGCGCTCGCAGGCATGGCCCAGCCGGGATGCGCCGAGATAGGTTCGAGGTGGCGTGGCCTCGCGCTCGGCGATCAACGCGGCATCGATGGCAGCGTTGACGCGCTCAGCAATGCCGGGGCGGTGATTGTAGTCCAGCATCAGAACGGCACCTCCGCCGTGGCGGCGATGCGCGACATCTCGGCGCCATAGCCCTCGAGCACCTCTTCGATCAGCGCGGAGACGTCAGCCGCCGTGAGATCTCGGAGCCGCTTGTCCCAGCCGATCCGGTCCATCGTCTGGCCCAGTCGCTTCATCACCAGCGCGATGGCCGCGCGCTCTTCCTCGGTCATTCCCTGCATGATCTGTCCCTTTCGATGGCGGGCCGCGAACCATGCCTGGCAGGGCATCGAGCAGAACCAGCGATGCTTGCGGGGGCGTGGTTTGGCGGGATTGAAGAAGCCGAAGCCTTGCGCGGGGCGCAGGCAGACGGCGCAGGGCACGAAGCGTGGGTGCCAGAGGCGTGCACGGTCAGAAACCTGGTCGGGTGCAGATGCGACTTCCGCGACATGGTTCACGCCGCCCTCCCGATGTCCGGGCTGGCACGGCCGACGAGCTGGCGGATTTCGCGCTTGTTGAAGCCGAAGGTCATCAACGCCGAGGCGCGATAGCGGGTCAGGCCATAGTCCTGCCGGAACTCGGGCGGCAGGTATTGCAGCTGCTTTTCGGTCGCCGCCTGCTTCAGCCAGCCCTTCGATTTGAAGGCGCTTTCGCCGGTCTCGTATTCGTTCAGCCAGTCATCGGCCTGTGCGAGGCAGACCACCCGCTCGCCAACGCCCAGCAGCCGGGGCGCACGGCCTTTCGCGCCGCCCACCGCGTGCCAGCGACCGTCGAGAAAGAAGATCCCGCCCCAGGCATTGAAGCAGTTGGCCATCAGCGCGGCGTCATCGCCGAAGAGATCGACCCATGCGAAGCTCGATCGCTTCAGAAGATCGATCTCGGACATGATGAAGCCCGAGAGAGGGATGGCATCCTGGCCTTCGCCGGATTCCTCAAGGTCGCGCGCGAACACCTCGCCGCAGAGCGGGCATTCCATGGCGGCAAGCGGGATTTCCGCCTCGCAGGCCGGGCAGGTTTTCGTCGGCGCCTGACCCGTCTCGGTCTTGCCGTCCAGATCGACATCCTGTTCCAGCGTGCCGTGGATCAGGCTCGACGTCCCGAAATCCAGCACGATGCAGTCGGTCTTCACGACACCGGGATGTTCCTCGGGATCGACCGTGCGCAGGCCCCGCCCGACCATCTGGATCATGGTCGATTTGTAGGAACTGGGGCGCAGCAGGACGACGCAGGAGGTGGGCGGATGGTCCCAGCCTTCGGTCAGCACAGCCACATTGACGATGACGCGGATTTCGCCAGAGGCATAGGCGGAGAGGATGCGGCGGCGCATGCCAGCATCGAGATCGCCATGGATGACGGCCGCCGAAACCCCTGCGGCGTTGAAGGCGGCCGCGACGTTTTCGGCATGGGCGACGGTGGAACAGAAGACCACGGTCGGCCGCTCGCTGGCCTTTTCCTGCCAATGGCGGACCACCTCGTCGGTCACCGGCGCGCGGTTCATGATCTGCGCGACCTCGGTCATGTCGTAGTCGGCGGCGCTCTTGCGCACGGCACGCAGTTGTTCCTGCACGCCCACGTCGATGACGAAGGTGCGGGGTGGAACGAGGTGACCGGAGGCGATCAGCTCGCCAAGGCGCACCTGATCGCCGACATTGTCAAAGATCTCGCGCAGACCCTTGCGGTCGCCCCGGTTGGGTGTGGCGGTGACGCCAAAGATCCGGCAGTTGGGGTTTGCGTCCCGGACATGGTCGATGATCCGGCGATAACTGTCGGCCACCGCATGGTGCGCCTCGTCGATGACCAGGAGGTCCAGCGCGGGCATCGCCGCCAGATTGGCGGGCCGCGAGAGGGTCGGCACCATTGCGAAGGTCGCCCGCCCCGCCCAGCTCTTGGCCTCGGCATCGACGACGGAGGTGGTGATGTCAGGCGCAACCCGGCCGAACTTCGCCCGGTTCTGCGCGGTCAACTCGTCGCGATGCGCGAGGATGCAGGCCTTGGCATCGCAGCCCTCGAGGGATTTGGCGACGACCGCCGACAGGGCGATGGTCTTGCCGAAGCCCGTCGAGGCGATGCTGAGGGTGTTGCCGTGATCGCAGAGCGCAGCGAGGCTGCGCTCCACGAACAGGTTCTGACGGGGGCGAAGGCGCATGGATCAGACCCTCACTGCGCCCAGGAGGGACGACCCGGCACCGGCGACGCGGGCTGTTGCTGGACCGGCTGCTGCGCCGCGGGTTGCGCGGGCGGGTGATAGCCCGGTTGCGCCGCCAGCCCCATGTGCTGGGCATAGTCCCGATGGTCCGGCGTCACCGCGCTGCGGATTTCGTTCTTGTCGTCACCGGTGGCATCGGTGCCGACATCGATCCGGGCAAGGAACTCGATCCCGTCCAAATCCCCGAGCCCGTTGATCCGCCGCGCCGCCTGCGCTTGCGGGGACTGGTCCTTGTCGGAAATCCCGCGCGCCGAGTTCAGCATGCCGCGGATCATGCTGCGGCCCATGTTTGCCCAGTCCGGTCCCTTCGGGCTGTAGAGGCCGATCAGGGTGAAAATCTTGCGCCGGGCATATTGGCCTTCGGTCACCGTGAACTCGCCGTTCAGGTACACGGCGCCGGTCGAGCCACGCGTGGCATAGCCGCCCGTCCAGCCCTGCGAGGGATCGTCGAAACCGCCGGGGCGGATCGTCAAGCGGACCTTGGCCAGCGTGCCCTTGGGGATGAGATTGGTGTTGGACTGGGCGTCGTTGAAGTCGTTCCAGGAACCCATGGGGTGTCTCCTCTGCGGATCAGGATTGCGGATGGGGGTGATCGGCCGCGCCCTCGGCGGGCGGCGTGAAGCTCAGGCGACGGGGCACGGGCGTGCCGGGGGCGCGGATCTTGTCCATCAGGCGGCCGAGATGCGGCTCTTCCACCGGGCGAAGACGACCGGAGCGGTCCTTGGCCGGGAAACCCCAGGGGTTGATGGTGTGGCAGACGAAGGCGCGGTAGGGATCACCACCATCGGCCTTCAACTCGGCCATGGTGATCACCTCGTCGACGATCCCCGGCAGCTCGAGCCCGGTCTTCGAGCCGTCGATCTGCGGCTGGAAGATGCGCCGGTTGAAGTCGTCGAACTTCTCGTCGAGGATCCCGACGAACCAGACGTTGCGGCCCCGGGTGTGCTGGAGGTGGGTCAGCCAGGCGATCATCTCGCGCCCGTGCAGCCCATAGGCGCCGCGGACGTCAGGCTTGCCGGTCTTCTCCGACACCGCTTCCGGCTGGCCCTTGCACCATTGGAAGCAGAGCCGCCCCGCCACGGTGATCGAGTCGACGAAAATCGTGTCGTAGCGATCGAGCGCGGCGGGATCGCCGAACTTCTGGCACACGGCCGCGTAGTGCGCCGGGCTATGGGGTTGCTCGTCGCGCAGGCTGGGATTTGCGCCACCGATGAACACCGCGAAGTCCCGGCATTCCGCCCATGTGCGCGGCCGGATGCTGTCGCCCGGCCAGCCCTCGATGGCGAGATCGCCCGCCTCGAGGTCGATGAACAGCGTGCGGGCGGGATCGAGCGTCCAGAGAAGGCTGGTCTTACCGATGCCGGACTTGCCGAAGATGCAACCCTTGATGCCGCGGGGCTCGGCCAACCGCTGGTCGGCTGTGATGATGGGCAGGCTCACGCGCGATCCTCCTGCGGGAGGAGGTCGATCTTCAGCGTGCCGGTCTTGACGGTGCGGGCGGATTCGAAGCCCTGCCGGATCGCCTCGGGCCAGGCGGAGTAGGCGCGCTCGGGCACCTTGAAACTGATCTCGACGTATTCGGCCGGATCTTCGCCCGCAGCGCGGATGCGCTCGACCATGGCCGCGAGCTTGGCCTGGTCCCATTCAACGCGCTTCGGCAAATCGGCGACCACCGTGAAATCGCCATCGACAAGGCGGACGGTGCCGGTGTCCTTGCCGCAAGCGCGGCGTGCCTCGGTAGCGCGGGCGGCGTAGCGAACCTCAAGCGCGGTGGAAAACCGCGCAGTGACGGCCTTCATCTGTTTGGCGGCCACGTCGATCTCGCGCTGCAGGGCGGCCAGAAGCTCGACGGGAAGCTGGGCGATCTCGCCAGCGGGCAGGTTGATCAGTTGATCGATGCTGGGGGTGTTCTGGGGGAAGGTCATGGGGGGTCTCCGTGATGGGGGATGGCTTCAGGCGGCCTCGAGGAGGCGCATGGAAAGGGCAGGACCGGCCTGGCGGGGTCTCGCCCGGGCGATGGCGATGTAGGCGAACTGATCGGGGCCGATCCGGGCCTGCACGAGGTGGACAAGGCCCTGCTCTGCTGCGCGCAGCGCGGCCGAGGCCACCAGGCGAAGGGCGCGCTGCTGTTCGGCGGGCAGCTTCGAGATGACGGAGGTTGCGTCGACCGCGAGAAAGCCGCGATGGTAGACCAGCGTCTCGCCGGGGGCGGCCTGCGCGATCCAGGCCGAAAGCCCGACCTCGTCGAGCGCTGGTCCGGCCGCGCCGAAGATCGACACGACGCCCGTGGCCCGGAGGATGGAATGACGGGCCATCATGCCGCGCCCCGATCCGCGGTGCTGCGCCGCTGGCGGGCCTGCTCATAGGCCAGCACATCCTCAAGCCGGTAGACCACGCGGCCGCCGATTTTCAGGAAGGCCGGGCCCTCGCCGGTCCAGCGCCAGCGTTCAAGGGTGCGCGCCGAAATGCTCCAGCGTGCGGCAAGTTCGGTCTGGTTCAGGCAGGTTCTGGTCTGCATCGTCCTCTCCCGGTGTGTCGTTGGGAGGAAGATGCACGGGGCGATGCGGGGATGTCGTCGGGATCATAGTGGGATGCGGCGGGGGATCAGCCGGACCGTTTCAATCATGGGGTGAAACGTATGACGGTAGGATCGCCATCCCCCTCCATCCCCCGGTGCATCCCACAGCGGGAAGCAAACAGGGACGCGCGGAGGGTCCGACTCAGAGGCCAGCGAGGCGATAGGCCCCACGGCCGTTCGACTCGATGAGCAGCGGCCAGTCCTTCTTGGACTTGAAGACGTCGGCCATCTTGAGGCTGCGCGACCCCGCCTGCGAAAGCACTGCCTTGCCGCTCTGCCACGGATCGCCCTGCTTGGCCGCCGCATGCAGGATCCGCACGACCTGTGCCTGGATCGGACCCAGCCGGAACTCCCGGCCATGGCAGCGGACGCTCTGATAGTCGGCAGAGGCGTGAAACCCGCCCGCTGGCTTCATGCCCGAGGCACCGCCGAAGCCTGTCGCTGCCTCGAAACGATCACGTTCTTCGCGCCTTAGCATCAAGTCTGGCTTGCGGATCGTCAGGCTCTCGCGTGAGCCGTAGAAACAGGCATAGTCCGCCTTTGCGGTCCGGAAGCGGGTGATGCTGACCTCACCCTTGCGAAAAAGCTGGAAGACGTCCTGGACGTGCAGGTCCAGCAGCCCATTGAACAAGGACCGCTCAGTTGGGATCGAGTAGCAGCGGCCATCGTCAGTTTCCTCGTAGTCGCCGAACTCGATGGGCAGGTTGAGGATGCGGACCGACAGCCGCAGCTGGTCGTTCTCGGCCAGATAGACCAGATCGACCTCAGGCATCGACCACCGGGCGAGGACTTCCGGCAGGGTGAAATACGCCTTCTCGATCTCCATCCGGGCCCCCGATTCCAATGCAATCTGTTTGGCTTTTGTTCTAGCCGCTTGACGATCCCAACTCAATCCTGTCATATCCCACTCTATCCACAGCCCCTTGGGGAAAAGATGACCGAACATCACACCCTGGCCGACCGTCTGCGGGCCCGCTCCGACCAGCTCGGCCTCGCACCGGCTCATGTCGCGGAGATGGCCGGGGTCAACCGATCCTTCGTCTATGACATCCTGCGCGGGCGCTCCTCGCGCCCCAGCATCGACCGGCTGGCCGACGTCGCCCGCGTGTTGAAGGTAGACCGGGAATGGCTGATCCACGGCATCGGCGAGATAGAGGGCCCCTCCCCCTTCACCGAGAACCCCGAAGATACCTTCGTGGCGATCGCGCATGCCACGCCCCGCCCCGCAATGGGCGGCGGCGCCATGGTGACCGAGGATGGCGACACGCCCGGCCGCGCCTACCACTTCCGCCAGTCGTGGATCCGCCACAAGCTGAAGGCCAGCCCGTCACAGCTCCGGATCATGCATGTCGAAGGCGACAGCATGGTCCCCACGCTGCAGGACGGCGACGCCGTGCTGGTCGACATGACGCGCCAGTTCCCCAGCCCGCCCGGCATCTTCGTTCTCGACGACGGCATGGGCCTGGTCGCCAAGCGCCTCGAGCATATCCCCAACAGCGATCCGCCCGCCGTTCGGGTGATCTCGGACAACCCGCTCTACCCCGCTTACGAGCGCACGGCAGATGAGATCCGTATAATCGGCCGCATACGCTGGTTCGCGCGGGAGATCTAACGATGGGTGGCGCCGTTCTTGCCCAAAGCTGGAAACGAAAAAGCGCCCGCGAGATCTCTCTCCGGGCGCACCTCTGCGATGATTGAAGCCTGCGTCAAGGGGAGCAGGTTTGTCAATGCGTTTTGTGTCGGTATTTCAACCGCATACACGAAAGTTCGGGACTCACGCCGCTGTACCTGAAGACCACCTTCTCGAAAGCTGACCTGCAACGACTGAATTGGTGGTGTCGGCGCGCGATCCGTGTTCGCCAAAGCCAAATGGCACCCATTTTGTCACCATACGCCGAACCGGGGCCCAAGTCTGCCGCATTTTCGACCCCATGACGGCGAGCGGTGACAAAAAATGCCAAATCGACATATCACAAAATGGCACCTACCTTGATGTCGTGGGCTCAAGGGAGGCACAGATGGCGTTCAAGGCAGAACTTCTCAAGAAGAAACTCAAGGAAGAGGGCAAGACGCGCGACGAGCTCGTTGCAGACCTCAAGAAGCAGGGATGCCCGAGGCACAAGCGCACCGTCAGTCGCTGGCTTGCTGGGGACAACCCGCCCAAGGCCAAGGACCTAGAGGCGCTCGCACGCGCTCTTAACTGTAAACCTCAGGATTTCGATCCGTTCTTTGCCGACATTGGCTTGGGAGAGGTTTCAATCCAGGCGCATGTGTCTACGGCTTCCCATAACGCCTACGAACTGATGCGCGTGCGCTATGGGGTCAGCCAGAAGCAGATCATGGAACTGGCACCCGTTCTATTTGCGATCCTGGCGGCACATGCTCTCAAGGTGCCTGATCAAGACGACGCACTTGACCGGGAAGCCAGGATGAATGGCCGCCCCAGTACACAGACGCAAAGCGACTGGATCGACCGGCAGGCCAGCCAATTGAGAAAGTGCTTCGGCCTCAAGTCGCGGGACCACAACCTCGACCCTCGCAACCTGTTCGACACCGCTGTTCAGCGACTGTCCGCTCAAGCCTCGGAGTACGTCAGCGCCGAATGGTATGTCGGCGCTGCGCCCGGAGATGTTCCAGGGGCGGCGGGCTATATCACCGACACGGAGCTCCTCGCCAAGATCACTGGCGACGACGGGACGTTGGTTGAAGCAATCGTCAAAGGGCGCATTCGGCTTTCCTCTGTCCTTCAGGAAGTTAAGGAGCGCAAGGAAGGTGCCTCGGTCGAAGGTCTTGCGAATGCCCTCCGCCAAGCACATGAGGCGCGGATTGAAGGGCAGAGGGCGGCTGGGCTGAAGAAGCTGAAGGCCTGGCGGGAATTCTATGCCGCACGCCACCCGGGACTGGCAGAAGAATACGATGCCCTTGTCACCCAACACTGCCATGAGGAAGGTTGGTATCCCGATCGCTACACCGATGATGATCGAATCCAGAGCTGGGTGAACCCCAGTCGGGAAGATCGGCACATCAACGAGGACACCCTGGTCGAGTACCAGCGCATGAAAGCCGCCAGAACTGAGGATGGCACGATGGCTTTTGTCCTGCCGTTTCAGGATCCGGTCTATCGCCGGTTCGAGGCACTTCAACATCACCGCGCCCAACTGAGAAAGCAGTTCGAGGAGACTTGGTCGTGACGTCGATTTGCGAGAACGAAGTGTTCATGGTCAGCACACATGCAGCAACTCGTATGGCCCAGCGAGGTATACGGCGCGCGATCCTAGACCTAGTGATCCTGCATGGGACTCCGGCGAAAGCCCAGAACGACTGCGAAGAGTATATCCTTTCGGAACAGGCGGCTCGGTTCCTCGTCAACAGCGGGTACGACCCACAGACGATCACCGCCGCCACTAAGGTGCGGGCCATCGTGGATCCCTGTGGCACGATCGTGACCTGCTACCACAAACGGAACGGTCGTTCACGGCCCTCCAGCCGAACGTCTCGCCTGCGAGATACGAGACACATCTGACCTCTGCAGGATCCGCGGATCCGCTTTTGTTTGGCGACTGGCCGACCAACTGCACCGCGGCGGGCTCATCTCATGATATTTTCGTCGAAAGGACCAAGCATGCCTGCCACCATCCACCAGTCCACGAAATTCGCCTTTGCGCGCGAACAATACTTTGCCGTCGCACACGGGCATACCCTGCTCCGCCTCACTCTTGGCGCATGTGGCGGGCAACCCGGGGGCGCAATCAAGACTGCCACGGCGAGCGACTTTGGTGCAGCGCCAGTGTTTCGAGATCGGGAAGCGCTGACTAAAGCGATGCGCCGTGGCGTGCAGAACCTCGGTGGCAGAGCACAGGATGTGAACATTGAAATCGATGGCAAAGGCCGCCGGTTCGGGGAGATCGCATTGGCGGGATCGCGGGAACAACTCATCGAAGCACTGCGCCTGCTTGCAGAGCAGATGGAGGACCACCTTGGTCGATCGTTCGACAGTGCGCATGACAGCGGTTACAGCGATCTGCGCGAACTTTACCATGACCTGCACCATACCGAAGGCGAACCAGTTTACCTGTCGGATGGAGTGTACTTGGGTTCTGATGGGCGCCTTTTCGAATGACCCAGCGGGGAAAGAGAAGCGCCGTCCAGGACCCCCAACACGAGAACACCGACTTCATGTGCGTGTTCCGCTGTGCAAGTCCGATCCTACCTTCCTGCTTAATCCGTAAGCTGGGATGCGTTCCAGTTTGGAGATTTGCACGGAGGGTTTGGTTGGGCGTCCATCCGGAGCGCAGTATGGATGGCATATGGTTGGGTTCGCCCTCTTTGTGACACCTGAGTTTGCACAAACTCAACTCGTAACATCGCGGAGTACAGATGCGAATCATCGTGCCACCCCGTAGCGAACACGATCGCTTGCGCCAACCCATGACTACTGGCGAGCAACTTGTTCTCGATTTCTTCGACGAGCATCTGCCGCCAGCGTGGGAAATCTACATTGCGCCTCACTTCAATGGATTGCGCCCAGATTTCGTGATTCTGAATCCGACAGTCGGAATCGGCGTTTACGAGGTGAAGGACTGGAACCTCAGTGCCATGCACTACTACGTCAAAGAGCATCCCAGCAGTTTCAAGGAGCTGATGGCGAAGCCGAAGAGTGGTCAGGCTTTTGCTGTCGAGAACCCTTTCGACAAGATCCGCCGGTACAAGGAAGCGATATACAACGTCTATTGCCCGCGCTTGCGAGAGAAGTTCGGCTTTGGCGCGATCAATGCAGGCCTGATTTTCCCCATGGCCCGTGCGGACGAGGTGCTTCCTCTACAAAGGGTCTTCCTGAAGGACAATGAACTCGAACGGCGTGCGGAGTTTTGGCCCGTCTTGGGGCGCGAGGAGCTTTCCGCAGGACAAATCGATGCGGCGCTTCCAATGCTCAAGCGCGATGGCAAATCGTGCATGAGACCAGAACTAGCTGACGACCTTCGCAGTTGGCTGGTCGAACCCGATTTCTCAAAGGAACAGCGTCGCCCCTTGGAACTGGACCGCGACCAACGTCGCTTTGCTGAGGGACGGACCACTAGCGGCTATCGTCGCATCCGCGGTGCTGCTGGATCCGGCAAATCACTCGTCCTCGCGGCTCGCGCTGCTAGGCTGATCGACGAAGGCAAAGATGTTCTCATAGTCACCTACAACATGACGCTCTGGCATTACCTTCGTGATCTGGTAGTTCGAGCGCGCAAGGGGGGAGCGAATCCTGGCCGTCTGACGTTCACCCACTTCCATCATTGGTGCGGCGAAGTCTGTTGGAATTCCAATTTTGCTGATGAATACGCAGAGGTCATGGCGCCGATCACCAAGATCAAGAATCTGCATCTTCCGCCTCGCGAGGAGGCGAAGCGTTTGCGCCCAATCCTGCCACCCATCCTGAATCAGAAGGTTCCAGAGTTAGCGCAACGCGCAACACAGGTTCTTCCTGAGTCGGAAAAATACGATGCGATTCTTGTCGATGAGGGGCAGGACTATCTTCCACTCTGGTGGAACGCCCTGAGGGGTGCGCTACGCTCAGATGGTGAAATGGTTCTGGTCGCCGACACATCTCAAGACGTCTATGGTTCGGCAGGCAGTTGGACCGAGGCGGCGATGTCGGGAGCAGGTTTCTCCGGAGAGTGGGCAAAGCTTGATGTATGCTATCGTCTGCCACCGAAGCTTCTGACACTCAGCCAACAATTCGCCGAGAAATTCCTTCCAGCGGCAACCCGCATCATTCCGCAGCCGAAGCAAAACGAACTCGGCATCGAACGCTGCGACCTGCAATGGGTCCAGTGCGATGAGCAGGAAGTGGTCAGCCGCTGCGTCAACGCTGTCCTAGCGATGATGAAACTTACCGGTCCTAGTGTCGGAGCCTCAAATGCTGACATAACCTTCTTGTCAAGTTCGCACGAGGTTGGAAGGCAGGTAGTTGAAGAACTTGATCGAGAACCGTGGGGTATTTCCTGCGCCCATACTTTCGCGGAAAGCAGAGCCGAACAGAACAGGCGGAAGATGGCCTTTTACCTAGGCCGCCCCAGCGTAAAGGCGACAACTCTGCACAGCTTCAAGGGTTGGGAAGCTAGAATGCTAGTGTTGCATCTTGGGACCGCAATGAGTGCCGAAAACATGGCAGCGACCTACGCAGCGATAACTCGGCTTAAGCGGGACCCGGCAGGAAGCTTCTTGACTGTAGTATGCTCTGCACCACAGTTGTCCGACTATGGCAGCACCTGGCCGATGTTCGAAGACACAACCACTGCTCTCGTTTGATCACGGCGCTTGCGAATGCCTTTGCACATGCGGCCGTCTCCAAGGTTCTTGGGTCCAAGTCTCGGTAATCTCCCCGTTCTTAGTGGGGTGCATCCCTAGAATTCACGCGGCCAGCTTCAGTTTCCGTGCTGGCGTGATGCCGCCGATGCCCATGTTTTCGTGAGGGCAACGCTGTTCTGAACTGATCACTCCGATACGAGTAAGGAGGCGCACGATGACTGCCCAATCTCCTGAGAGAATTTTCTATAAGGGGGAGAAACTCTTTATGTGCACCGAACCGCTGGAAGAATACTTTTCGAAAGGCGGTCTCAGGCCGAGTCTCCGGCGCTCCAGCACCGCTCTATGGCGCCGGTACATCGGCAGTTGGAAAATCGTGGATGACCGACTGTATCTGACCGGCCTCGAGGGATGGCTCGAAGATGGAACTAAGGTCTCGACGGCGATGATTTTTCCCGGGTTTCCGGACAAGGTGTCAACGGCGGAGTAAAATTGGGCCACGGGGCGGCGCAAAATTGGGCCACTTTGGGTTTGCGCGAGACGCGGCTGATGGGCGGCGGCCAGTCAGCCGCGCTCTCCATATAGCTTGCGGGTGACTGGCCGCCTTGGACCGTCAGGTCCAAGTCTGATACTTTGGATCAGGTGTTGTCGCCGGTCTTGCGCGCGCGACTTTGCGCGAGGCGATAGCTTTCGCCGTTCATCTCGAGGATGTTGACGTGGTGGGTCAACCGGTCGAGGAGCGCGCCGGTCAGCCGCTCGGTGCCGAAGGTCTCGGTCCATTCATCGAAGGGCAGATTGCTGGTGATCAGCGTGGCACCGCGCTCGTAGCGCTGGGAGATCATCTCAAAAAGCAGCTCGGCGCCGGTCTTTGACAGGGGCACGAACCCGAGCTCGTCGATGATCAGCAGCTTGACGGCAGCCATCTGCTTCTGGACGCGCAGCAGCCGACGTTCGTCTCGCGCCTCCATCAGCTCGTTGACCAGCGCGGCGGCGGTGGTGAAGCTGACAGACATGCCCTTCTGGCAGGCCGCCAACCCGAGGCCCAAGGCAATGTGGGTCTTGCCGGTTCCGCTGGGGCCAAGGGCGATCACGTTCTCACGCCGTTCGATCCATTCGCAGCGCGCCAGTTCCAGCACCTGCATCTTGTTCAGCTTCGGGATCGCCTTGAAGTCGAAGCTGTCGAGGCTTTTGGTGGCCGGGAACTTCGCAGCCTTGATGCGGCGCTCGACCATCCGCCGCTCGCGGTCAATGAGTTCCAGTTCAACGAGGCGCGACAGGAATTGGACATGGTCCAACCCTTCGGCGGCGCATTGGCGCGCAACCTTCTCGTGTTCCCGCAGGAAGGTGGGCAGCTTCAGCGTCTTCAGATGGTGGGCAAGCAGGATCTTCGGAGCCTCGCTCATTCCGCCGCCTCCGACATCAAGGCCATGTAGCTGGCCGCACGCGTCGTCTCGACGTTCGCCCGCGGCAGGTAGGGGTAGACATCGAGATCAAGCCTTGGGGGGCGCTTCTCGACCTGGCAAAGCACGAGGTGCTTCACGGCGTCAAAGCCGACCGCGCCCAGCTTCAGGGCCTTCTTCACGGCGGCATGCAGGTCATCCATGCCAAAGGTCTCAAGCAGCCGCAGCACCTGCACATACTCGCGGCGCCCCATCTTGAGCATGCGCGCCTCCATCAGGCGGCGCAAAGTCTGGAACTCTTCGGGCAGGTCCCATTCCGCCAGAGGCGCAGCCTGGTCCAAGGCATTGATCTTGCGCTCGATCAGCGGGAGGTAGTGAACCGGGTCGAAGATCATGTCCTCGCGATCGTAACAGCGCGGGTGTCGGGCGATCACCTCCCCGCGACAGCCGATCACGACCTCATCGACATAGCCGCGGATCCAGACATCCTGATGGCCATAGGCGACCGGGACCGAGTAATCGTTGGTGTCATAGCGCACGAGCGACTGCGAGCTGACCCTGCCGCTCGCTTGGTCGCAGGCGTCGAACGGGGCAGTAGGCAATGGGCGCATCGCCGCCAGATCGCGCTGCAGCCTCTCGCCGATCGTCTCCTTGTGACCCCGAAGAATGCGCGTGAGGCGTGCGCAGCACTGCCCTTCAAGGTCGGCGTTGAAGGCGTCCCAACTGGCAAAGTGGGGGATCGGCACCATGTGGTTGCGGCGGGCGTAGCCGACCATCCCCTCGACAGCGCCCTTGTCGTTCCCCTTCCCGGGCCGACCATAGCGATCCCGAAACAGGTAATGCGACTGCAAGCCGCTGAACAGCGTGGCGCGGATGCGCGTGCCATCTGGCTGGATCTTCGAGACCAGGCAGCGGTCGTTATCGTAGAGCACCGACTGCGGCACCCCGCCGAAGAAGGCAAAGGCGCGGACATGCCCGTCTATCCAGGCCTCCGCCGTCGCCGCCGGATAGGCCCGGACGAAATAGGCATCGCTGTGCGGCAGGTCGATGACAAAGAAATGCGCCTTCTGCTCGACACCGGCGATGACGACGACCGCTTCGCCAAAATCGGCCTGAGCATGGCCCGGCGGATGGGCCAGTGGCACGAACATCTCCCGTGTCCGCCGCTCACGCTCACGCACGTAATCCTTGACGATCGTATAGCCGCCGGTGAAGCCATGCTCGGCCTGAAGCCGTTCCCATATCCGCTTGGCCGTATGACGCTGCTTGCGATGCACCGCCTTGTCGGCTTCAAGCCAGGCGTCAATGAACTCGGTGAACCCGTCCAGCTTCGGCCGCCTGATCGGCTTGTCCCGCCGGTAGCCAGGCGGCACCGAGAAGGCCAACATCTTCTCAACCGTCCCGCGCGAAATGTTGAAATGCTTCGCCGCCGCCCGCGCGCTCATGCCCTCGGCACACGCCAAGCGAACCTTCTTGTAAAGTTCCACGGTATAAATCTCCCCACCCTCCCTGCTGCCGCAAGAAGGGAAAAGTGGCAGGATTTTACTCCGCCCGCAGCGAGACGATCCCGCCGCTACCGTGGCCTAATTTTGCACCGCCGTTTCCAACAAGGTTTTCGCCCAATGGTACTCTGGTCAGATACGTATCCCACAAGGCGAGTTACTCGAATACGTTCATATGGGATATGGAAGTACCTACGAGCGAGACTTGCTCCTGGAAGTGCGATGTGGCGTCGTGATTGAAACCTCGGAGCGGCACAACGAAGTCGAGGCATCCGACGACGATGACTGGCTGCCATTCTGAACTGATGTTTGGCCATCGTGCCAATACCGGTGCTGCATGATCGCTGTCGTCGCAGATTTTGCATGATTACGAAGGACTTCGCGCCCTCTTGCTTCCACAGTGCTTCCACGTGTGTTGGAAACGCAAACGCCGCCCCGGAGGGCGGCGTTTAAGCGTTTGATAACGCGTAATTTTTTGGTTGCGGGGGTAGGATTTGAACCTACGACCTTCAGGTTATGAGCCTGACGAGCTACCGGGCTGCTCCACCCCGCGCCGGGTGTATATTGCCCCGAGGGCTTTATGGGCTGACGGGGTATTTTTTGTTATCGTTCTGAGAGATTGGCTTCTTTCTAGGTTTGGCGGTGACCTACTCTCCCACGTCTTGAGACGCAGTACCATTGGCGTGTTGGCCCTTAACGGCCGAGTTCGGGATGGGATCGGGTGTTTAGCCAGCGCTATGACCACCAAACCGAGGAAGAAGCCTGTCCAAGTCTTGTATGTAACCAGTGTATACTTGCTTTTGATCGTGAGCCTTGCTGCTACTGGATCAAATCAAGCCAATCGGGCAATTAGTACCGGTCAACTGAATGCATTGCTGCACTTACATCTCCGGCCTATCGACGTGGTGGTCTTCCACGGCCCTCAAGGGATACCTAGTTTTGAAGGGGGCTTCACGCTTAGATGCCTTCAGCGTTTATCCTGTCCGCTCATAGCTACCCAGCACTACCGTTGGCACGATAACTGGTCCACCAGTGGAGCGTTCACCCCGGTCCTCTCGTACTAGGGGCAACTCTTCTCAAGTATCCTACACCCACGGCAGATAGGGACCGAACTGTCTCACGACGTTCTAAACCCAGCTCACGTACCTCTTTAAATGGCGAACAGCCATACCCTTGGGACCTGCTCCAGCCCCAGGATGAGATGAGCCGACATCGAGGTGCCAAACGATGCCGTCGATATGGACTCTTGGGCATCATCAGCCTGTTATCCCCAGAGTACCTTTTATCCGTTGAGCGATGGCCCTCCCACTTGGGACCACCGGATCACTATGGCCGACTTTCGTCTCTGCTCGTCTTGTCAGACTTGCAGTCAGGCTGGCTTCTGCCATTGCACTCAACGACCGATTTCCGACCGGTCTGAGCCAACCTTCGCGCGCCTCCGTTACGATTTGGGAGGCGACCGCCCCAGTCAAACTCCCCACCATGCAGGGTCCCGGACCCGGATAACGGGCCGCGGTTAGACATCAAGAGTGCGAAGGGTGGTATCTCAAGGGAGGCTCCACGGGAACTGGCGTCCCCGCTTCAAAGCCCACCACCTATCCTGCACATCACAATCCTGATGCCAATGCAAAGCTAGAGTAAAGGTTCATGGGGTCTTTCCGTCTAACCGCGGGTAGTGTGCATCTTGACACACAGTTCAATTTCGCTGAGTCCACGTTTGAGACAGCGGGGAGATCGTTACGCCATTCGTGCAGGTCGGAACTTACCCGACAAGGAATTTCGCTACCTTAGGACCGTTATAGTTACGGCCGCCGTTTACTGGGGCTTCAATTCGGAGCTTGCACCCCTCCTTTTAACCTTCCAGCACCGGGCAGGCGTCAGACTGTATACGTCGCCTTACGGCTTCGCACAGCCCTGTGTTTTAAGTAAACAGTCGCCACCCCCTAGTTTGTGCCCCCCACCGATACTTGCGTACCAATGGGGCCTCCTTCTCGCGAACTTACGGAGGCATTTTGCCGAGTTCCTTAAACGTGGTTCTCTCAAGCGCCTTGGTATACTCTACCTGTCCACCTGTGTCGGTTTAGGGTACGGTCTTATGGAGGGTTATTTCCAGGGACCTCTAAGCAGCCCGTTCAATCCGATAAGAAC
>NZ_CP017781.1:3430000-3462926 GCF_001856665.1 Rhodobacter xanthinilyticus
TGATCTTGACGATGCTCTTGATCGACTTGAACCCGTATTTCCACGGCACCACGAGCCGCAGCGGCGCGCCGTTCTGCTTGGGGAGCTCCTCGCCATAAAGCCCCGAGGCCAGAAGCGTCAGCGGATGCATCGCCTCATCGAGCCGCAGCCCCTCGACATAGGGCCAGTCGATGCCGCCCGCGCGCTGGCCCGGCATCTCCTCGGGGCGCAGGAGCGTCTCGAGGGCCACATATTTCGCGCCCGGCTGCGGCTCGACCCGCGCCAGCAGCGCCGCCAGCGGAAAGCCGATCCAGGGGATCACCATCGACCAGGCCTCGACACAGCGGAAACGATAGATCCGCTCCTCGAGCGGCGCGGTCTTGAGCACATCGGCCAGATCATAGCGCCCCGGCCGCCCGACCAGCCCGCCGATCTCGACCGACCACGGGTCGGTGGTCAGCGCGCCGGCGTATTTCGCCGGGTCGCCCTTGTCCCAGCCGAATTCGTAGAAATTGTTATAGGAGGTGATTTCCTCGAGCGTGTTGGGCTTGGCATCGGTCGAATAGGCCGAGGGCGCGGCGCTCAGCCCCGCCCGCGCCGGCCCCGCCCCGAACGCCAGCGCCGCGCCCGCCCCCGCGATCAGGCTGCGCCGGCGCAGGAAATCCGCGCGCGGGGTGACATCTGCCCAGCTCGGGCTCTTGGTCTTGGACATGGCTCTCTCCCGTGGTTTGGGGAGAGGATAGCGCGAAAGCGCGCGCCCGCGCGGGCAAGATGCGCGCCTTGGCGCGATTGTGAGCGCGCGTTACCGGCCCTCGCGCTCGCGGTTGCGCCCCGATTGCAGCTGGCCGAGCCGCACATGGCGCAGCGCCTCGACCAGAAGCGCGGTCAGCAGCCCGATATTGAGAAGCCCGTTCGCCGCCGCCATGCCGCCGAGGATCCGCCATTCATGGGTGAGCAGGATATCGCCATAGCCAAGCGCGGTATAAGAGACGAGCGAGAAATAGACCGCCGCCTCCATGGTCAGGAAGATCCCGAGCATCCGAAAGCAGAACGCCCAGAGCCAGACGCCGGCCGTCACCATCAGAAGCGCCCAGAGCGCGGTGATCAGCACGACGAGCATCAGCTTCGGGCGATGCGGCTCGCGCAGGAGCCAGTAATGCGCCCGCGCGAAGGCCCATTCCATGCCCCAGGCGCTCGACCGGCGATCACCACCGTCAGCACCATCATCAGCGAGCCGATCAGAATCTGCAGGACCATGCGCCTCTCCGCTGGCCCGCGCCTGATATGCGCCGCCCCCGCCGGTCAAGCCCTCTCTGGACATGCGCCCGCCCCTGCCCTATCTCGAGCAGATCATGGCTCAGAAATCCGACCCCAATTCCAAGCTGATCGCCGAGAACCGGCAGGCGCGTTACCATTACGCCGTCGAGGATACGCTCGAGGCGGGGATCGTGCTGATGGGCTCGGAGGTGAAATCGCTGCGCGTGGGCCAGTCGAACATCGCCGAGAGCTATGCTTCGGTCGAACATGGCGAGCTGTGGCTGATCAACTCCTATATCGCGGCCTACAAGGAGGCGGGCATCTTCGGCCACGAGGAACGCCGCCACCGCAAGCTCCTCGTCTCGAAGCGCGAGCTCTCGCGGCTGTGGCAGGCGATCGGGCGCGAGGGGATGACCATCGTGCCGCTGAAGATGTATTTCAACGACAAGGGCCGGGTGAAGCTGCTCCTTGGCATCGCCAAGGGCAAGAAGCTCGCCGACAAGCGCGAGACCGAGGCCAAACGCGACTGGAACCGCCAGAAACAGCGTTTGCTCAAGCAGGGCGGCTGACGGGGCGCGGTTTTGCCCCGCGCGGGTGGCTTTGCGCCTTGCCTCGCGCCGCGCTCTGAGGCTAATCACGAAAGCAAATGACGGAGGCGCGCAATGGCGATGGATGATCCGAAAACCCTTGTTTCGACCGACTGGCTCGACGCCCATCTGCGCGACCCC
Source organism: Rhodobacter xanthinilyticus (assembly GCF_001856665.1). Classification (NCBI taxonomy): domain Bacteria; kingdom Pseudomonadati; phylum Pseudomonadota; class Alphaproteobacteria; order Rhodobacterales; genus Rhodobacter; species Rhodobacter xanthinilyticus. Next base: position 3,431,965 of record NZ_CP017781.1, read on the forward strand.
GATCTGCGGGTGATCGACGCGACGTGGTTCCTGCCGACCGACACGCGCAACGCGCGGGCGGGCTATGAGGACGCGCATATCCCCGGCGCGCGGTTCTTCGATATCGACGAGATCGCCGACAGCCGCTCGGATCTGCCGCATATGGCGCCGCCGGTCGAGAAGTTCATCTCGCGGATGCGCGCGATGGGCATCGGCGATGGCCATCAGGTCGTGGTCTATGACCAGGCCGGGATCTTCTCGGCGCCGCGCGTGTGGTGGACCTTCCGGCTGATGGGCAAGACCGATATCGCGGTGCTCGACGGCGGGCTGCCGAAATGGCTCGCCGAGGGCCGCGAGACCGAGGACATGCCCCCGATCCTGCGCGATCGCCACATCACCGTGCAGCGTCAGGCGAGCCTTGTGAAGGATGTCACCCAGGTCGCCCATGCCTCGAAGCTCGGCGATCACGAGATCATCGACGCGCGCGCCCATGGCCGGTTCATCGGCGTGGACCCCGAGCCGCGCCCGGGCCTGCGCCAGGGCCATATCCCCGGCTCGAAGAACCTGCCCTGGAGCGAGCTTCTGACCGCCGAGGGCACGATGAAATCGCCGCAGGCGCTGCGCGCGCTGTTCGAGGCCGCGAAGGTCGATCTCGCGAAACCCGCGATCTGCACCTGCGGCTCGGGGGTGAACGCCACGATCCTCGCGCTCGCGCTCGAACGGATCGGCCATCAGAACTGGTCGGTCTATGACGGCGCCTGGGCCGAATGGGGCATGTATAACGACCTTCGGGTCGCAACCGGAGAAGCATGATGTTCAATTCCCTCAAGCCGCAGCCGGCGGACAAGATCCTCGCGCTGATGGGTCAGTTCCGCGCCGACCCGCGCCCCGAGAAGGTCGATCTCGGCGTTGGCGTCTACAAGGATGCCGAGGGGCGCACCCCGGTGATGCGCGCGATCAAGGCCGCCGAGAAGCAGCTTTGGGAACGCGAGACCACGAAGACCTATACCGCGCTCGCCGGTGAGGCGGAGTTCCACGCCGCGATGGCGGAGATGGTGCTCGGCGCCGATTACCCGAAGGCGCGGCTCTCGGCGCTGCAAACGGTGGGCGGCACCGGCGCGTGCCGGATGGCGTTCGAGCTCGCGCGGATGGCCAACCCCGGCACCACGATCTGGGCCTCGGACCCGACCTGGCCGAACCACCTCTCGATCCTGAACTTCATGGGTCAGGCCTGGAAACCCTACCGCTATTTCGACGCCGCCGCGCGCGCCGTCGATTTCGACGCGATGATGGCCGATCTCGCCGGGGCGAAGGCGGGCGATGTGGTGCTGCTGCACGGCTGCTGCCATAACCCGACCGGCGCGAACCTGACGCTCGAGCAATGGGGCGTCGTCGCCGATCTGCTCGAGGAAAAAGGCGCGATCCCGATGATCGACCTCGCCTATCAGGGCTTTGGCGACGGGCTCGAGGCCGATGCCGCGGGCACCCGGCTGATCGCGTCGCGCCTGCCCGAGGTGATGATCGCGGCGTCCTGCTCGAAGAACTTCGGCATCTACCGCGAGCGCACCGGCAGCCTGATGGTGCTGGGCGACGAGGCGGCGAAAGAGGTGACGCAGGGCACGCTGGCCTATCTCAACCGCCAGACCTATTCCTTCGCCCCCGACCACGGCGCGCGCCTCGTCACCATGGTGCTGACCGACCCGGCGCTGCGCGCCGATTGGGAGGCCGAGCTCGAAGAGGTCCGTAATGGCATGCTCGGCCTGCGCGAACAGCTCGCCGCCGAGCTGCGCCAGCTCTCGAACTCCGACCGTTTCGATTTCGTCGCCCGCCACCGCGGCATGTTCTCGCGCATCGGCGCCTCGCCCGAACAGGTCGAGACGATGCGCGCCACGAACGCGATCTACATGGTCGGCGATTCGCGGCTCAATATCGCGGGGCTGAACGCCAGGACCGTGCCGCTGCTCGCCCGCGCGATCATCGACGCCGGCGTCTGAGCCTCTTGCCATCACAACCTTGCGAACGGCGGCCCCCCGGGTCGCCGTTTTGCGTTTTGGCGCCTCGGTCGTCTTGATTTCATAAGCACGCTTATAATATACCTGCTCACCTTGAACAGAGGGAGCCCCGATGAGCTGCGAAAGTCCTCAGGAAAGCCTCGGCTTCCTGCTCCATGACGCGACCCGCGCGATCCGCCGCCAGTTCGAGCGCCTCGCCGCCGACCATGGCCTGACGACCTCGCAATGGCGGGTGCTCGTCCATCTCTTCCGCAACGGCCCGATGCCGCAGGCGCGCCTCGCCGAGCTGCTCGAGATCGAACCGATCTCGGTCTCGCGGCTGATCGACCGGATGGAGGACGGCGGCTGGGTCAGCCGCGTGGCCGACCCCACCGACCGCCGCGTCCGCCGCGTCGAGCTGCGCGACAAGGCCCGCGAGATCCAGCCGCAGGCCCGCGAGATCGCCGATGCCCTTTATGACCGCGCCCTCGCCGGGCTGCCGCCGGAAACGCGCAGCCTGCTGATCGAGGCGCTGAAAACCCTGATTTCCAACCTCTCCCAGCCGACCGAGACCGACCATGACCGCTGAAATGACCCCGAAGAAACCGAAGACATGGCTGATGGCCACGCTGCCGCTCGCGCTCGTTGCGGGGGGCGTGTGGATGTGGCTTGACGGCGGGCGCTACGAGAGCACCGACAACGCCAACCTGCAGATCGCGCGGATCGCGGTCGCCTCGGATCTCGCCGGGCGGGTGACGGAGACCTTCGTGCAGGACAATGCCACGGTGAAGGCGGGCGACCCGCTGTTCACGGTCGACCCCGAGCCCTACCGCCTCGCGCTCGCCCAGGCCGATGCCGCGCTCGCCCAGGCCCGGCTTGGCGTCGAGCAATTGCGCGCGGCCTATCTCGCGGCGGTGGCACAGGAGAAGGTCGCGCAGGACAACGCCGATTACCTGACCGCCGAGCTCGCCCGGCAGGAAAAGATCACCAACCGCGGCGCGGGCACGGGCTCGGCGCTCGATGCGGCGCGGCATGAGGCCTCGGCGGCAGGTGAAACGCTCGCGGCGGCGCGCCAGAATGTCGCCGCGGCGCTGGCGGCGCTGGGTGGCGATGCGGCGATTGCGACCGATGCGCATCCGGTGGTGAAGGCCGCGCAGGTGGCGCGCGACAAGGCCGCCTATGACCTCTCGCGCACCACGGTGAAGGCGCCGGCCGATGGCGTGCTCTACAAGGCGAGCTCGTTCAAACCGGGCCAATTCGTCTCGGCGGGCGCAACTCTCTTCACCCTGGTCGAGACCGGCGATCTCTGGGTCGACGCGAATTTCAAGGAAACCCAGCTTGAACATATCGCCCCGGGCCAGACCGCCGAGATCGAGTTCGATACCTTCCCCGGGCGCGACTATACCGCCGTGGTCGAGGCCGTCGGCGCGGGCACGGGGGCGGAATTCGCGCTGATCCCGGCGCAAAACGCCACCGGCAACTGGGTCAAGGTGACCCAGCGCGTGCCGGTGCGGCTGCGGCTGAGCGGCGATGCCCCGAAAGACGGGCTCCGCGCCGGGCTTTCGGCGAGCGTCACCATCGACACCCATGCCTCGACCCCGCTCGATTCGATTCTCGCGCAAGCGGGCAGCGTGGAGCACTGATCCATGGCCGCCGACACCCCGGCAACCCCGGTGGGCGAGATCAAGCACCACGGGCTGATCACGCTCTCGCTGATGCTCGCGACGATCATGCAGGTGCTCGACACCACGATCGCCAATGTCGCCCTGCCCTCGATGCGCGCCGACCTCGGCGCCTCGGCCGATACGATCAACTGGGTGCTGACCTCCTATATCGTCGCCGCCGCGATCGTGACGCCGCTCTCGGGGTGGCTCTCCGAACGCTTCGGCCGCAAGGAGATCTTCGTGGGCTCGGTGGCGGGCTTCATCCTGACCTCGATGCTGTGCGGGATCGCCTGGAGCCTCGAGACGATGGTGCTCTTCCGCATGGCGCAGGGCGTCTTCGGCGCGGCGATCGTGCCGCTGTCGCAGACCTTCCTGCTCGACATCAACCCGCGCGAGAAACACGGTCAGGCGATGGCGGTCTGGGGCGCGGGGATCATGATCGGGCCGATCATCGGGCCGACGCTCGGCGGCTATCTGACCGAAACGCTGAACTGGCGCTGGGTCTTCTATATCAACGTGCCGCTCGGGCTCCTAGCGCTCGCGGGGTGCTGGGCGTTTCTGCCGGAGATGGGCCGGCGGCTGCGCGCCTTTGATTTCACGGGCTTTGCCTTTCTCGCGCTCGGCGTCGGCGCGTTGCAGCTGATGCTCGACCGCGGCGCCGAGGTCGATTGGTTCGAGGCCACCGAGATCTGGATCGAGGCGGCGCTGGCCGCGACCGGCTTTTGGTGCTTCGTGATCTGGATCATCGGCAAGGAGCACCCGTTCCTCGACCCGAAGATGTTTCTCGACCGCAATTTCGCGACCGGGCTCGTGTTCATCTTCATCGTGGGGATCGTGCTTCTGGCCTCGCTCGCGCTCCTGCCGCCGATGCTCTCGACGATCTTCGGCTATCCGGTGATCACCACCGGCATGGTGATGGCGCCGCGCGGCATCGGCACGATGATCTCGATGATTCTCGCCGGCAAGCTGGTGCGCCGGTTCGACCCGCGCAAGCTCGTGGCGCTCGGGCTGATCCTGACCGCGCTCTCGCTCGATATCATGACGCGATTCTCGCCGCAGATGGATGCGAGCCTGATCGTGCTCTCAGGCGTGGTGCAGGGGCTCGGGCTCGGGCTCGTCTTCGTGCCGCTCTCGACGGTCTCCTTCGCCACGATCCCGGCGCGGCTGCGCGGCGATGCGACGGCGCTTTATTCGCTGGTGCGCAATATCGGCTCCTCGATCGGGATCTCCTTCGTCACGGTGCTGCTCACCCACAACACCTGGGTGAACCATAACGAGCTTGCCTCCGGGCTGACGCGCGAGGCGGTCGCGGCGCTCGGCGCGGGGGGCGTGGCGGGGTATGGCGAGAGCGTGATGGCCTATCTGCTCAACCAGATGGTCACGGTGCAGGCGCTGATGGTCTCCTATGTCGATGATTTCAAGGCGATGATGTGGATCACCGCCGCGGCGGTGCCGCTCACGCTGGTGTTGCGAAAGCCGGAGCCCACCGATGTGGTCGAAGCCGCCGCGATGGACTGAGCAAAGCAAAAGGCCCGGAGAGATCTCCGGGCCTTCGCGGTTCGCCGGGAGGCGAGATCAGTAGTGGTAGGCGCTTTCGCCATGCGAGGTCTGGTCGAGGCCCTGACGCTCGTCATCCGAGGAGACGCGCAGCCCGATGATGATGTCGACGACCTTGAACAGGATGAACGAGATCACGCCGGTCCAGAGCACGGTCACGCCGACCGCTTTGATCTGCACGATGACCTGATCCATGATCGAGCCCGATTCGACGAACAGGCCGGTGCCGCCGAAGGACGGGTCCGAGAGCACGCCCACCGCGATCGCGCCGACGATGCCGCCCACGCCGTGGATGCCGAAGACATCGAGGCTGTCGTCATAGCCGAGCTTGTTCTTCACGACCGCCACGAAGAAGTAGCAGATCACCGAAGCCAGCGCGCCGAGCACGAGGGCGCCCATCGGGCCGATGGTGCCGCAGGCCGGGGTGATGGCGACGAGGCCGGCGACGATGCCCGAAGCCACGCCGAGCATCGAGGCTTTGCCGCGGGTGAGGGCTTCGATCAGGCCCCAGACGAGCGCCGCAGCGGCGGTGGCGAGGAAGGTGTTGATCATCGCAAGCGTGGCGCCGGCGGTCGCTTCGAGGTTCGAGCCGACGTTGAAGCCGAACCAGCCGACCCAGAGCATGCCCGCGCCGACGAGGGTGAGGGTCATCGAATGCGGCGCCATCATGTCCTTGCCCAGACCGATGCGCGGGCCGATGACCAGCGCGCCGACGAGAGCGGCCACACCGGCGTTGATGTGCACAACCGTGCCGCCGGCGAAGTCAATCGCGCCCCAGTTGAAGATCAGGCCCGAGGCATCCCAGACCATATGCGCGACCGGGAAGTAGCAGAACGTGCCCCAGAGCACCGAGAACAGCAGCACCGCCGAGAATTTCACACGCTCGGCGAAGGCGCCGATGATCAGCGCGGGGGTGATCGCGGCGAAGGTCATCTGGAAGGCGATGAACAGATATTCCGGGATCACGATGCCGTCGGAGAAGGTCGCCGAGACCGACTCGACCGAGACGCCCGACAGGAAGAGCTTGCCCAGGCCGCCCCAGAACGGCGAGGTGCCGCCGCCAAAGGCGAAGGAATAGCCGTAGATCACCCAGACGACCATCATCAGGCAGGCGATCGCGGTGGTCTGCATCAGGATCGACAGCATGTTCTTGGTGCGCACGAGGCCACCGTAGAACAGCGCGAGGCCCGGCATGGTCATGAACAGCACGAGCACGGTCGAGATCATCATCCACGACACGTCGCCCTTGTCCATCGTCTCGGTGACGGCTTCCACGACTTCCGCGGCGGGCGCGGCGGCGTCCTGCGCGAAGGCCGGCAGCGCGGCGAGCAGCGAAGCCGCCGTCAGGGCCGAAATTTTCGAAAGGTTTTTCATTGTGTTACTTCCCCTCAGCCGCGTCTCAGAGCGCGTCGTCGTTGGTTTCGCCGGTCCGCACGCGCACCGCTTGGTTCACATCCAGAACGAAGATCTTGCCGTCGCCGATCTTGTCGGTCTTGGCCGACTTCAGGATCGTGTCGATGACTTCGTCAGCCAGCGCATCGGCGACGACGATCTCGAGCTTGATCTTCGGAACGAAATTCACGGCGTATTCGGCGCCACGATAGATCTCGGTATGGCCCGACTGCGCACCGAAGCCCTTGATTTCAGTCACCATCATGCCGCGCACGCCGATGGCGGTGAGCGCCTCGCGCACCTCCTCGAGCTTGAACGGCTTGATTGCTGCAATGATGAGTTTCACTGGTGATCCCTTCCTAATGTCAGCAGCTCTTGGCACCTCTGCGGGCACCCACGCCGTCAGAAGGCCCACAAAGCCCCTTTGAGACAAGAAATCCCCGCCGCCCCGCCGTGCTGCGCCGCCGCATAAATTGGCGAAAACGCATAATTTGTGCGCAATGCCTAAAATTGAGGCGCAGCACAAACCGAATCGTGATCGCTTGCCGCTCCACAAGCCACGCCGGGCAGTGTAACTTGCGCAAAACGGCAGGCATCGGATCACGACATGGCAGGAACAGACGGGCGGCGCGGGCCGCTGGTGGCGGAAAAGCGCTATGCGGGGGCAGCAAAGCCCGCCGCCGCGAAAAAGGCCGCCGCAAAGCCCCCCGCGAAGGCCCCGCGCCCCGCCAAGCGCAAGATGGGCCCGATCCGCCGCGCCATCCTTGGCGTCTTCGGCTTTTTCACCCGCATCATCTGGGGCGCGGCCTGGCGTCTCGGCGCGGTGCTGGCGCTGATCCTCGGCCTCGCGACCTTCTACTATTACTCCAGCCTGCCGCCGGTCTCGAAACTGCTCGACGGGCGCTACCGGGGCTCGGTCACGCTGCTGGACCGCAACGATCAGGTCTTCGCCTGGCGCGGCGAGACCTTCGGCGGCCAGATTACCGCGCAAAACGTCTCGCCCTGGCTGCGCGACGCGATCATCGCCACCGAGGACCGCCGCTTTTATCATCATTTCGGCGTCAGCCCGCGCGGCATCGCCTCGGCGATCGCGATCAACCTGCGCGAGGGCCGCGGCCCGCTCGAGGGCAACGGCGGCTCGACGATCACCCAGCAGGTCGCGAAACTGCTCTGCCTCGGCGTCGCCTACGACCCCGCGCAATGGAAGACCGAGGCCGCCTATGAGGACGATTGCCGCTCGGGCGGGGTGAAGCGCAAGATCAAGGAGATCCCCTACGCGCTGGCGATGGAGGTCAAGTATAGCAAGGACGAGATCCTCACGATCTACCTCAACCGCGCCTATCTCGGCGCCGGCGCGCGCGGCTTCGAGGCCGCGGCGCAGCGCTATTTCGGCGTGTCGGCGGCGAATGTGAACCCGCAACAGGCGGCGATGCTCGCGGGCCTTCTGAAGGCGCCCTCGCGCTATGCGCCCACCACCAACCTGCAACGTTCGCAGGAGCGCGCGGGCATGGTGCTTGCGCTGATGCATGAGCAGGGCTTTTTGACCGACCGCGAATGGCTGACCGCGCGCGAGGCGCCCGCCACGCTCTCCGAGGCCGCGCAGGCCCGGGCGGGCGGCTATTTCGCCGATTGGGTGATGGATACCACCCCCGATTTCCTCTCCAAGCAGACCACCGAGGACGTGATCATCCACACCACCCTCGATCCGCGCATCCAGACCGCCGCCGAAGAGGCGCTCAAGGCGATCTTCGAGACCAAGGTGAAAGAGGGCTCGGAGGCGGAGGCCGCGGTCGTGGTGATGTCGGCCGATGGCGCGGTGCGCGCGATGATCGGCGGGCGCAAGACCAAGGTCTCGGGCGCCTTCAACCGCGCGACCCAGGCCAAGCGCCAGACCGGCTCGACCTTCAAACCCTTCGTCTACGCCGCCGCGCTCGACATGGGCTGGACGCCCGACACGATCGTCGAGGACGCGCCGCTGACGATCAATGTGAAGGGCTCGGGGCCCTGGTCGCCGAAGAACTACACCAAGGAATTCCTCGGGCCGATCCCGCTGTGGAAGGCGCTCGCGGAATCGGTGAACACGGCAACGGTGCGGGTCAGCCAGGCGGTCGGGCTCGATGCGGTGCGCCAGGTCGCCTCGGATTTCGGCTTCGCCTCTGACCTGGCCGCGGGGCCGGCGGTGGCGCTCGGGGTCTCGGAATCGACGCTGATCGAGATGACCGGCGCCTTCGCGGGGATCCTGAACGGCGGCTCCTCGGTGAAACCCTACGGGCTGACCGAACTGCGGCTGAAGGGCGACAACGAGCCGCTTTTCGGCGCGGGCGGCGGCATGGGCGACCGGGTGATCTCGGAGAAAGCCGCGCGCGAGCTGATGTGGATGATGAATCAAGGGGTTGAGCTCGGCACCGGGCGGCGGGCGCGGCTCGACGGGCATCAAGTCGCGGGCAAGACCGGCACCACCCAGGCCGCGCGCGACGCCTGGTTCATCGGCTTCACGGCGGATTATGTCGCGGGCGTCTGGATGGGCTATGACGACAACCGCCCGCTCTCTGGCGTGACGGGCGGCGGGCTGCCGGCCGAGATCTGGCATGAGGTGATGACCCGCGTCGAGGAGGGTGTGCCGGGCACGCCGCTGCCGATGGCCGACCCCTCCGAATGGCGCAGCGCCCCCGCCCCGGTCTTTGCCGGCGAGACGCAGAGCTCGGGCGGCCAGCCGCGCCCGCAGGGCCAGGCCCCGCGCGACGACACGATCGTGGGCGAGATCCTGCGCGCGCTGATGGGCGGCAACTGAGGCCTTCCTTCAGCCCGCCGTCTTCAGATCCGCGATCAGCGCGTCGAGGCTGCCGCGGCGCCGGTCGAGCATCGCGCCGATCTCGGTGCGCTCGGAGGCGAGCATGTTCACGCCCTCGATGATCAGGTTGAAGAACTTGTCCTTGCCGGATTTGTCCGAGACCTGCCAGAGCACCTCGAAGGGCGCCTGCCCGCTCATATAGGCGATGGATTTCACCTCATAGAAGCTGCTCACCGCCCGCGCGCCCTGCACCTCGAAGCGCGTGCCGATGAACTCGCGGAAGCGCTTGCCGTATTTGCGCGCGAGATAGCCGCGGAAGGCGGTGGTGAAGGCCGCCATCTGCGCCGAACTCGCCGCGCGCGCCGCAACGCCGAGCGCCGAGCGCGCGATCACCGGCACATCGGCGTAGGTCGCGAAGATCCGCTCGAAATCGGCGTAGAGCGCGGCGCCGGTCTTGCCCGAGGCGATGGCGCGGTTCACATCGGCCACCGTGCGCTCGATCAGCGCGCGCGCCGCGGCATCGGTGAGCGCGAAAGCCGCCGCCGGGAAGAGCGCCGCCACCACCGCCCCCGCGCCAAGGCCCAGCGCCGCGCGGCGGCCGAAATCACTCGTGATAGGGGTCCTCATAGGGGTCATAGCTGTCCTCCGCTGCTGTCTGCCCGAGCTCATGGCGACGGCTTTGCAGATAATAGAGCCGCGTCTGGGCATAGCTGTCGGCGCTGTCGTAAAGCACCGAATCGATCGTATCGCCATAGCGCTGCCGGTCGCCGATCCGCCCGGCCATCTTGACGCCCGCCGCCACCTGCGCCTCGGTGCCGCGCAGCGTGAAATTGAGCGGGTCGATCACCAGATCGACGACCCGGCCCAGCGCGTCACGCTCGGTCGAGGGGCCGAGCACCGGCAGCTCGACATAGGCCCCCTCGCCCCAGCCCCAGCGCGCCAGCGTCGCGCCGAAATCGGTCGAGGCCTCCTGCACGCCCATCGCCCCCGCCGGATCGAAGACCCCCGCCAGCCCGATCGTCGAGTTGATCACGAAGCGCAGACTGTTTCGCACCGCATGCTCGCCCTCCGCCTGCAGGAGCGAATTCACCACCGCCGCCGGCAGCCCGAGGTTATTTGCCGCATTCGAGGCCGCGCGCCCGACCGGCCCGGGCAGGCTCGCGCGGCGCAGAGCCAGCGAGTCGATCTTGGTATTGAGCGCATGGACGCGGCGGTTTTGCGCCTCGTAAGGATCCCAGATCTCGCCCGGCGCGGGCGGTTTGCCCCCACATCCGGCCAAGACAGCCGCGATCACCGCAAAGGTCACGGCGCGCAACGGCATCTTCCGGCTTTGGGTCTTCCGCTCGATCATGGCAATTTCGGGTGACACCCCCTCCGGTTTCGGCCAAAAGGCTCCCCATCAATTTAGGCAGCCCACCGGCGTGCGGCAAGGTCCGCCCTTGCGACACTCTTGTCCGGGCCTTAACCCTTTTCAGGCGAGAGTCGCGCAGATCCGAGGAGCGCCCATGAAACCCACCTCCCCTGCCGCCGGTCTGGCCGAACTGCGCGCCGCGCGGAGCCAGAGCCGCCATCTGTTCTGGTCGGTCGCGCTGTTCTCGGCCTTCGTGAACCTGTTGATGCTGACCGGGCCGCTCTTCATGTTGCAGGTCTATGACCGGGTTCTGGGCTCGCGCGCGGTGGAGACGCTCACCGCGCTTTTCGTGCTGGTGGTGTTCCTGTTCCTGATGATGGGGCTGCTCGATTACGCGCGCGCGCGGGTCATGGCGCGGGTCGGCGCGCGGTTTCAGGCGGCGCTCGAGGCGCGGGTCTTCGACGCGGTCCTGCGCCGTAACGCGATGGCGCCCAACGACCCGGTGGCGCAAGCCGGCCTGCGCGATCTCGATGCGATCAACCGGCTGCTCTCGGCGCCGGTGTTTCTGGCGCTCTTCGATCTGCCCTGGTCGCCGATCTTCTTCGCGGCGATCTTCCTCTTCCACCCGCTGCTCGGCTTTCTCTCGCTCGCGGGCGGGGTGATCCTGATCGCGGTGACGCTGCTCAACCAGCGCCTGACCGCCCGCCCGCTGCACGCCGCCACCGGCATGCAGATGCAGGCCGAGCGGATGTCGGATCAGCTGCGCGACGAGGCCGAGCTGATCGAGGCGCTCGGCATGCGCGGCGCGAGTTTCCGGCGCTGGCAGAACGCGCGGCTGAGCGCGATGGAGGCGGGGCTGAAGGCGGCCGATCTCGGCGGCTCCTTCTCGATCTTCGCGCGCACCTTCCGGCTCTTCCTGCAATCGGCGATGCTCGCGCTCGGCGCCTGGATCGTGCTGCGCGGCGAGATGACGGCGGGGGCGATGATCGCGGGCTCGATCCTGATGGGCCGGGCGCTCGCGCCGGTCGAACAGGCGGTGGGGCAGTGGATGGTGGTCGCGCGCGCCCATGAGGGCTGGCACCGGCTGGGCGAGCTGCTCGGCTCGATCCCGGTGGAGCCCGCGCGCACCGCGTTGCCGCGCCCGGCCGCGCGGCTCGAGGTCACCCAGCTCACCGTGGTGCCGCCCGGCGCCTCGGCGGCAACGCTCAGGATGGTCAATTTCACCGTCGAGCCCGGTCAGGCGATGGGCATCATCGGCCCCTCGGGTGCGGGCAAATCGACGCTCGCGCGCGCGCTCTGCGGGGTCTGGAAACCCTCGGGCGGCGCGATCCGGCTCGATGGCGCCACGCTCTCGCAATATGACCCCGATGTGCTCGGCCAGCTGATCGGCTACCTGCCGCAGCGCGTCACCCTTTTCGACGGCACGATCGCCGAGAATATCGCGCGCCTCTCCCCCCGCCCCGATGCCGCCAAGGTCGTCGAGGCCGCCAAACGCGCCGCCGCGCATCAGCTGATCCTCGACCTGCCGCAGGGCTATGACACCCGCGTGAGCCAGGCCGGCGGGCGCCTCTCGGGCGGACAGATCCAGCGCATCGGGCTCGCCCGCGCGCTTTACGACGACCCGGTGCTGCTCGTGCTCGACGAGCCCAACGCCAACCTCGACAATGAAGGCACCCAGGCGCTCAACACCGCGGTGCGCGCGCTCAAGGCGGCGGGCGGCGCGGTCCTGATCATGGCGCACCGCCCCAATGCGATCGCGGAATGCGACACGCTTCTCGTGCTCGAGGGCGGCATGCGCCGCGCCTTCGGCCCGCGCGACGAGGTGCTCAAGGCGATGGTGCAAAACGCCGCCGAACTGACCCGCACGACCAACCCGGGAGGCGCCGCATGAGCCCCGAAGCCGATGACAAGAGCCCGCGCGCGCTGGTGAGCAAGACCTTCCGGCGCGGCACCGCGCTCGACAAGGCCAAGCCCGCGGCGCTGGCGCAGATCACCCCCGCGAAAGCCGCCCCCGCCGACGACCCGGCCACACCGAGCGCCCGCCCGGCGCTGCTGATCGGGTTTCTGGCGCTCCTTGCGCTCGTCGGCGGCTTCGGCCTTTGGGCGACGCTGAGCACGATCGCGGGCGCGGTCGTCGCCTCCGGCCAGGTCGAAGTCGACCAGTCGCGCCAGATCGTCCAGCACCCCGACGGCGGCGTGGTCGCCGAAATCCTCGTCCATGACGGCGATACGGTCGCGGCCGGCGACACGCTGATCCGCCTCGACGGCGACCTGCTGCGCTCCGAACTCGCGATCGTCGAGGGGCAGTTCTTCGAGCTGCAAGCCCGCCGCGGCCGGCTCGAAGCCGAGCGCGCCGATCAACCCACCATCGCCTTTTCGCCCGAACTCCTCGCCGCCGCCGCCCGCGACCCCGATGTCGCCGAGCTGACCGACGGCCAGATGCGGCTCTTCGATGCCCGCCGCGCCACGCTCGCAAAATCGCTCGAACAGCTCGACAAACGCCTCGAACAGACCCGCAGCCAGATCTCCGGCATCGAGGCCCAGCTCGCCGCGCTCTCGCGCCAACGCGATCTGATCGGCCAGGAGCTCACCGACCAACGCGGGCTGCTCGACCGCGGCCTCGCCCAGGCCTCGCGCGTGCTCGCGCTCGAACGCGAGGCGGCCTCGCTCGACGGTCAGGTCGGCGAGCTCACCGCCCAGCGCGCCCAGGCCGAGGGCCGGCTGACCGAGATCCAGCTCGAACAGCTCCGCCTCGGCTCGCAACGCCGCGAGGATGCGGAAACCGAGCTGCGCAACATCGGCTACCGCGAGCTCGAACTCGCCGAGCGCCGCCGCGCGCTGACCGGCCAGATCGAGCGGCTCGACATCCGCGCGCCGGTCTCGGGCGTGGTCTATGCGATGGCGGTGACCACGCCGCGCTCGGTGATCCGCCCGGCCGACCCGGTGCTCTACCTGATCCCGCAAGACCGCCCGCTGGTGATCTCGGCCCGCGTCTCGCCGCTCCATATCGACGAGATCGGCATCGGCCAGCCGGTGACGCTGCGCTTCTCCGCCTTCTCGGGCCGCACGACGCCGCAACTCTTTGGCCAGGTTACGAAAATCTCGGCGGACGCGTTCACCGACGAAGCCACGCGGATGAGCTATTACCGCGCCGAGGTGGAGCTCAACCCCGGCGAGATGGACAAGATCGCGGGGCTGAAACTGCTGCCCGGCATGCCCGCCGAGGTCTATATCCGCACCGGGGAGCGCTCGCCGATGGCTTACCTGATCAAGCCCTTCGCAGATTACTTCAACCGCGCCTTCCGCGAGAATTAAAGCCCGCGGAGCAGCGCCGCGGTGGGCCAGGCATCGGCCGGCAGGCCGAGCCGCGCCTGCTCGCGCTGCACCGCAACCCGCGTGCGCGCGCCCAGGATCCCGTCGATCGGCCCGACATCATGGCCGCGCGCGGCGAGCTTTTGCTGCAAGGCCTTCATCTGCTCGGCGCCGAGGCCCGGCTCCGGCGCGCGCGGATCGAACTTCGGCGCGCCCTCGAGCCGGGTCGCGAAATAGGCCGCGGTGGTGACGTAAACGAAGCTCTGGTTCCAGTTGAAGAGCACCCGGAAATTCGGGAAGACCATGAAGGCCGGCCCCTTGCGCCCCATCGGCAACAGGATCGAGCCCTTGCCCGGCGCGAGCGCCCCGCTGCGCGCGCGCACCCCCATCCGCGCCCAATCGGCGGTGGAAAGCTCGTGATCAAGCCCGGTTTTCGACCAATCAAGCCCCTCCGGCACCACGATCTCCTGCATCCAGGGCTCGCCCGCGCGCCAGCCCATCCCCGCGATCATCTTCGCCCCCGACATCAGCGCATCGGGCGCCGAGCCCTTCAGGTTCACATGCCCGTCGCCGTCGCCATCGACCCCGTTGCGCAAGATATCCTCGGGCAGCATCTGGACCTGACCGATCTCGCCCGCCCAGGCGCCAAGGTTGCGCGCCGGGTCGAAATCGCCGCGCCGGTAAAGCTCGGCCGCGGCCAGAACCTGCGGGCGGAAAAGCTCGGGGCGGCGGCAATCATGGGCGAGCGTGACCAGCGCATCACGCGTGTTGAAATCGCCCTGCACCGCGCCGAAATCGGTCTCGAGCCCCCAGAACGCCAGCAAAACCCCGCGCGAAACGCCATAGTCCCGCTCCGCCCGGGCGAAGACATCGGCGTATTTCTGCGCCATGCGCGCGCCGTTGGCGAGCCGGTTCTGGCTGATCACCGAGCCGGAGAAAGCGATGAAATCCTTACGAAAAACGCCCTGCGCCCGATCGGCGCGCAAAACCTTCTGATCGAGGCGCGCGCCGCGCAGGAAGCCATCGGCCTGCGCCGCCGAGAGCCCGCGGCCCTGCATTTCGGCCTTCAGCCCGCCCAGAAAGGCGCCGAAATCGCCGCCGCATTGCGCGAAAGCGCCCCCCGGCACGCTGAGAGCCACAGTGAAAGCCAAAGCCAGACGACGCATGGAAACCTCCTGAACCAACTGACGCGACGCTACCCGCGCCGCCCCGTTCAGGCAACCGCGTTGCAGCGCGGGCACGGGCGCGCGAATTCGGCGCGCGCAAGGGTTTGGTTAACTTGATTTTTACAATGCAGGACACAGGATTACAGGAGGGAGACGGCTCTGGGAGGAGAACATGGAATTCCTGCCGAAAGATCTGGTCGCGGCGATGCGCGCGGCCCAAACGCGCGAAACGGGGCGCCGGTCGCGGCTGCGCGTCGTGGCGGGCGATGCGGTCTGGCCGGTGCTGCGGCGCTGGCGGGGCGGCTTTGCGCTCAACGCGGCGGAGGTGTCGCATCTGCGCGGGCTCGTCGAGCTGTATGAGGGCGGGCGCCATATCGCGACGGCGCTGATCGTCGCCTCGGAGATCGAAGGCGGCGAGCTGATCTGTTCGGTCAAGCGCGAAACCCTGGTGACCGACCGCGCGGCGCTCGATTTTGTCCGCGCGGCCAATGCGCCCGTGGGCTACCTGCCCCCGGCGTGATTACTGCAAATCGGCGAAGGCGCGGGCGAGCCGCGCCACCGCCTCCTCGACCCGCGCGCGCGGCGTCGCGAGGTTGAAACGCAGGAAGGTCTCGCCGCCAAGGCCGAAGCTCGCGCCATGATTCGCGGCGATCTTCGCCTCACCCTCGACCCGGGCGATGAACTCCGCAGGGGTCATCCCGGTGCCGGAAAAGTCGACCCAGGCGAGGTAGGTCGCCTCGAGCGGCATCGACGCGAGCCCCGGGATCGCATTCACCCCGGCGTCGAAAATCTTTCGATTTTCATCGAGATAGGCGTTGAGCGCATCAAGCCAGGCCGCCCCCTCCGGGCTATAGGCCGCCGTCGCCATGGCAAGGCCGAAGCTGTTCGGCGAAATGCCGAGCGCATTCATCTTCGCGGCGAATTTCGCGCGCAGTTCGGGGTCGGCGATGATCACATTGCCCGAATGGGCGCCGGCGATGTTGAAGGTCTTGGTCGTGGCCGTCATCATCACGACCGGCGTTTCGGGCAGCGCGACCGCGGCCGGGATATGGCTCTGCCCCGGCATCACCAGGTCATGATGGATCTCGTCGGAGACCAGCACGAGCCCGTGGCGCGCGGCAAATTCCGCCGTCGCGCGCAGCTCGGCCTCGGTCCAGACGCGCCCACCCGGGTTATGCGGCGAACACAGGATCAGCATCTTCGCCGAGCCGTCCATCTGCGCCTCCCAAGCGTCGAAATCCATCTCATACCGGCCATCGACCAGCGCGAGCGGACATTCCACGACCTTGCGCCCGGCCGCGCGAATCACCCGGGCGAACGCGTGGTAAACCGGCGTCATCAGCACCACCCCGTCGCCCGGAGCGGTGAAAGCCTCGACACAGATCGCCGTGCCGTTCACCAGCCCATGAGTGGTGAAAATCCACTCGGGCGCGACCTGCCAGCCGTGGCGCTCGGCCATCCACCATTGAATCGCCGCGTGATAGGCCGCGTTATCGCCCCAATATCCGAAAACCCCCTGCGCGAGCAGCGTCTCGATCGCCGCCGAAACGCAGGCCGGCGGGCGGAAATCCATATCCGCGACCCACATCGCGATGCCCTCGCGCGGGTCGACCCCGAAGAGCCCCTGCATCTCATCCCATTTCGCCGAATGGGTCCCGACGCGATCAATGATCTCATCGAAGTTCGGAGCGTGAGTCATTCCGGCAATCTCCTTGCGCGACACAATTCCATTCGAGATGGATATTTCAGATCATGGTTCCGGTAAATAGATCAAATGCGGGACAACCTCCCGTTTTGAATAGCTCAACTGGAACAACGTGCCTATCTTTGCCGAGCATTGCGCCGCCGGGCGCCTTCGCCTAAATCTCGACCATGACCATTCGCCCCATTCTGATCCATCCCGACCCGAGGCTCAAGAAGCTCTGCGACCCCGTTGCCCAAGTGGATGACGAGATCCGCAAGCTCGCCGATGACATGCTGGCCACGATGTATGACGCGCCCGGGGTCGGCCTCGCCGCGCCTCAGGTCGGCGTGCTCAAACGCGTCTTCGTGATGGATTGCGTCAAGGACAAGACCACCGCGCCCGAGCCGATGGTGCTGATCAACCCGGAGGTCACCTGGACCTCGGAGGAGAGCAACGTCTACGAGGAGGGGTGCCTCTCGATCCCCGACCAATATGCCGAGGTGACGCGGCCGAAAGAGGTGCGGATGCGCTGGCTCGGGCTCGACGGGCAGCTCCATGAGGAGCAGTTCGACGGGCTCTGGGCGACCTGCGCCCAGCACGAAAACGACCACCTCAACGGCAAGTTGTTCATCGACTACCTCGGGCCGCTGAAGCGCCAGATGATCACCCGCAAGATGGAAAAGCTCAAACGCGAGCGCGCGCGGGTGACCAAGGACGGCTTCATCGGATGACGCTGCGCAGCTATATTCCCTTTGAGGACAAGCGGTTGCACACCCCCGCCGACCCGGCCGAGGCGGTGACCGAGACGGTTCGGATGATCTGGGACGACATGATCGAGACGATGGATGCGATGCCGGGTGTCGGCCTCGCCGCGCCGCAGATCGGGATCATGATGCGCCTCGCGGTCGTCGATGCCTCGGAAAAGCGGGGGCAGGCGGTGCGGATGGCGAACCCCGAGATCCTGCATGCCTCCGGGCAGATGCGCAAACATGATGAGGCGAGCCCGAACCTGCCGGGGGTCTGGGCGACGATCGAGCGGCCGCGGGCGGTGACGGTGCGGTTTCTGAACGCGGATAATGTCTGGGAGGAGCGCGATTTCGTCGGGCTCTGGGCGACGTCGGTGCAGCACCAGATCGATCACCTCAACGGCAAGACCTATCTCGACCATCTTTCGCCGCTGCGCCGCAAGATGTTGATTCAAAAGTCGAAAAAGCTGCACAAGAGGTGAGGATGCGGGTCGTGTTCATGGGCACGCCGGACTTTTCGGTTCCGGTTCTCGAGACGCTTCATGCCGAGCACGAGATTGTCGCAGTCTATTCGCAGCCCCCCCGCCCCGCCGGGCGCGGCAAGAAGGAGCGCCCCTCGCCGGTGCATGCGCGCGCGCTGGAGCTCGGGCTCGCGGTCCGGACGCCGGTGAATTTCAAGCAGACCGAGACGCGCGAGGCTTTTGCCGCGCTGGGGGCCGATGTTGCGGTGGTGGTCGCCTATGGGCTGATCCTGCCGCAGGCGATTCTCGACGCCCCGCGGAAGGGGTGCCTGAACATTCATGCCTCGCTCCTGCCGCGCTGGCGGGGAGCGGCGCCGATCCATCGGGCGATCATGAGCGGCGATGCGGCGACAGGCGTGTGCATCATGCAGATGGAGGCCGGCCTCGACACCGGGCCCGTCTTGCTGCGCGAGGAGACGACGATCGGGGCGAGCGAAACCACGGGGGAGCTGCATGACCGGCTCTCGGCGATGGGGGCTCGGCTGATCGTGCAGGCCCTGGCGCGGATCGACGCGTTGACGCCGGAGGCTCAGCCCAGCGAGGGCGTCACCTATGCGCAAAAGATCGACAAAGCGGAGGCGCACGTCGATTGGACCGAGGCGGCGGAAGAGGTTTGTCGCAAAATCAATGGCCTGTCCCCATTCCCGGGCGCCTGGACCGAGATCGACGGCGAGCGGATCAAGCTCTTGCGGGCCGAAGTTCTGGACAGCGAAGGCGCTGCGGGAACGACGGCGGAGGCCTTCGTCGTCTATTGCGGGACGGGCGCGGTGCGCGTGCTCGAAGCCCAGCGCGAAGGCAAGCGCCCGATGCCAACGACAGAGCTCTTGAAAGGGCTCACCCTCCCCGCGTCTCTGATTTGAGAAAGGGGGCCTGAGCCTCTCAGGCGCCGCGGCCCATCCGGTCAGAGCAGAACCGAGAGAATGTTGGTCGAGGATCGGCCCGAATTCAGCAGCTGGAGCGCGATCGAGTTGGACGCGCTCGAATTCGAAACACTGACCTCGCTGCGCAGCAGGTAGGTCTTGAGAAGTTTGTCCATGGACGCGCTCTCGGTGAAGATCGCAGGATCTGTCGACCCGAACATCGCGTCTGTCTTTTGACGATAAATCTCGACTTGCTGATCAACGTCGAGCGCAGAGACGCTCTGCGGCAGGCCGAGGCCAACCCGGAAGACCTCGCTCATCGTGGGCGAGCCGATCACGGTATACCACTTGGTGGTCTCGCTGTTGGTCTTGGCGGCAAGCTCGGGGATCTCGCGTTGCGCCGTCATCACCATCCGCATCGTCGTATCGACATCGCCCACCGCGATCTCGAACTGACGGGTCTCGTAATTGGCGAGGATCTCGTCCGGAAAATCGCTCAGGACAGTGCGCGGCGTGTTGAAATCCCCAAAGCCGAATGCCTTGGAGAGCGCGAGATAGCGCTTGTCGGAGAGCTTGTTGGCCAATGCATCGCTGTCGAGAGTGCCCTCTTCAAGCACCTTCTGCACGAAATACTTGTTGTTGATATCGTCATCCAACCCGAAAGCGCCGAGGGCCACGGTGAGCAGCCTTCGGTCGCTGACGAGCTCTTTGGCGGTTTTGACCTCGCCGATCTTTTCTCTGAAATACTCTTCGTTCCTCTGGATTTCGGCAGAGGCGACAAAGGTCGCCTGCTGCTTCTCCATGGTCCGGCTCAGAAACTTCCAGCCGGCATAGCCCCCGAGCGGAACGACCGGCGTGTAGGTCATGACGGCCGCGCGGCGAGGAGCCGCTCCTCCCTGGGCAGGAGGCTGCGAAGCGCCTTGAGCGCCTGATAATGCTGGCCATCGAGGACCGCGGTCGTTGCCACGGTAAGCTGGGTCCGACTGTCGTTATCGGTCAGAACCTGGCTCAGCTGCTCGATTCCCCGCAGCAGCTGCATCTTGGCCTCATCGGCATCCGCATCGCCGGACAGCACCAGTTGCGCGATGTAGCAGACGCGTCGAACCGGGGTATTCACCTCTTCCGGATGGATCGCATCGCGCAGGCGCAGGATATGCGCATTGGGCGTCATGATGGCCAGGCGAGATCGCCTGTCGCCGTTTTCGATCACCGCGCCATTGATCAGGACGCGCTCCTTGGGGGCGAGTTTCAGGACAAGGCCGGTCATGCTTGGCCGCCTTCCTGACGCAGGCCGCGCATGATCGACGTATTGATATCGATCAGCACGTCAAGCTCGGCTTCTCCGGAGAGAACCTTGCGGCTATGCTGCTGCGTGAATTCGTTGAGATAGAAGAGGCGGGCGCGCAGCTGGGGGGGGAGGCCATTGTCCGGGGAGGCGACATCCACCGCGAGGGTCGTCCAGAGGCGGCGATTTTCGTAAAGGGCTCGGGCGAGAGCGCCAAAATCCACTTTTCCCCGTTCCTTCGCCTGTTTCAGGCGATGCGTGATCCGCGCAAAGAGCTCGTATTCGATGCCGCGCGGGGTGCGGGTGGCTTGAGCCGGGTTGCCATAGGCCGTTTTGGCCAGAGTCGTAGCGTTCACGGGAAATCCTTCCTGTGGCTGAATGCTTCAGTTCGCGGCTTTGCCGCGGGGGAGGGAGGCGCCCTTTGAGGCGCCTCCGGTCGTTATCAGCGGAACAGCGACAGGATGTTCTGCGGTTGCTGGTTGGCGATCGAAAGCGCCTGAATGCCCAGCTGCTGCTGCGTTTGCAGGGCCTGGAGACGCGCCGAGGCTTCCTCCATATCCGCATCGACCATCGAGCCAATCCCGGCCTTCATCGAGTCCGACAGGTTGGTGATGAAGGACGACTGGGTCTCGATCCGGCCCGCCACCGAACCGAAGGAGGCGGCGGCTTCCGTCGCGGTCTGGATCATGGTCTCGATATTGTCGAGAGCCGCTTCCGCGCCGGCATCGGTGGTCACATCGATGTTGTCGAGACCGAACAGGCCGCCCGAAGCCGTGCCGCCCGTGGTGACGTTCAGACCAAGGGTCCGACCGCCGGTTGCATCATCGATCGCAAGCGACCAGACACCGCTGTCCGAATCGTACTGCACTTGGGTCGTCACGCCCTCGGGGGCGTTCGAGTCGATGGCGGTCTTGAGGCCTTTGGCCACATCTTCCATCGATTCGCCCTTGCCGGCGATGTAGTTGAACGACTGTCCGGCAACGGTGGCCTTGAAGGTCATGCCTTCATCGACCGCCGCGGTGGCGGAGAAGTCGATCGTTTCGGCGCGTTGCGCGATCGTGCCCGAGGTTGCCGTCAGGCCGGTTTCGCCGTTCAGTTCTTCGATGTTCATCGTGCCGCCGGAGGCCGGCTGCGCGATCGACAGCTCCATATCGCTGAACGCATTGGTGTTCGCGATCACCAGCTCGCCCGCGTTCGTGCCGGCAGAGGCCGTGACGCCTTCGATCCCGAGGGCGTTGATCTGGCCCATCAGGTTGTCGCGAATCGCGTCGTCGTCATCGCCGCCCGTCACATCCGCGGTGTAGGAGATCGTATTCCCGCCGAGGTTGATCGTGTAGACATTGCCATCCGCCGCGGTGCCCGCGAACTGGATTTGCGCCTTGGAGCCGGTCGCCGCGGAGGTCGCGGTAACCGTGGCGCCGGCCGCGTCGGTGATCGTGCCAAGATCAGCCGTGGTCATGCCCGAGAGCGCGGTCGTGCCCGCAACACCGGCCGAGGTCGTCAGATCCTGACGCGCGACGGTGATGTGCGAGGCGCTGACATTGCCGTTCGACTGACGGTCAAGCGACGACAGGATGGTGATGTCATCGGTGCCTTCGACGAGATTGAGGCCGTTGAACTGCGCGGCGCCGACGACCGACTTGATCTGATCGCGCAGAGCGACGATGTCGTTCTGGATCTTTTCGCGGTCGACGTTCGATTCCTGCGCGGCAACGATCTTGCCCTTCATATCGGTCAGCAGGCCGGTGATCGTTTCGGAGGCGTTCTGGGCGACGGCAACCGTCGAATCGCCCAGGGCGAGGCTGTCGGAAATCCCTTCAAAGCCCTTCACGTCCGATTCCATCACTTTCGAGATGGCCCAGACGGCCGCGTTGTCTTTCGCGGTGGCGACCGATTTACCGGTCGAGATTTCAGATTGCGTGGTCGAGAGGTTCGAGTTGATGCCTTTGAGCGTCTGCAGCGCAACCATTGCGCCGGTGTTGGTAAGAATGCTCGACATGTCAGGTCCTTCACAGAAACGGCGCTTTGCGCCGGGTTTCACATACCGCCCTTGGAGCGGCGCTCGTGGTTTTCTGACCGATGCGGACCCGGGCCTTGCCCTTCCGCGCCATCCATCAAGATGCCTGCTGAGATGACCACAGAAGAGCTAACAGAAAGCTAAGGCCGGCTCTGAGGCCGGCCCTGTATCGTTCGAAATTTAGAAGATTGGTTTACGCGCGGCGTTCGAGCGAGCCAGTGCCATCCGGTCGGATCGTCCGGGCCCGCCCCTGAGGGTCATAGCTGTTGAGCGCCTTCGAGGCGTCGCGGATCATCTGCAAGCGGCGCTGTGCGGCCCGCACGCCTTTGAGCGCGGCATTCAGGATCCGCTGATTCTCTTCGGCCATGGCGCGAATCCGCTCCAGCCCGGTCACCGGCGCCCCGACCAGGTCGCGCAGCAGCGATTCCTTGCGCTCGGCCAGCGCGTTGAGCGCCCCGAAATCGCCGGAGCGGATCATCTCGCGTTCCAGCCGCAGCATGTCGACCAGATCATCCAGCAAGGTCTCAGCCATGAGTCGCTCCTTTCTGAAGCGCATTGAAAATCGTTTCGGCAAGCCCGATTCCGCCCGCGCGCGCCATCTGCTTGGCCTGCTCCTGCACGAGGAACGAGGAAAACTGCTCCTCCCCGACGCCCCCGCCGAACATGTCCGAGCTCTTGCCAAGCCCCGCGCAGGTCAGCATTTCCGCCAGAAAACTCGCCTCGAGATCCATCGCGGCCGCGCGCATCTGCGCCTCATCCCCGGGCGGGCCCGTGCGCGGCGTCGCGGGGGGCTGGGTCGGCCGGACCTCGATCATGGACGTTCTCCATTTCACCTCATTTTCCGCGATATTGGCATGAGGTGGTAAAGAAGCAGTAACTTCCTTCTGCCAAGCTGGTCAGGTCACAGGCAGAAGTCGTGAGGACCATGAACCTCCAGGGTTTACTAGATTTTGCGTCGGCAAAGGCGCCGCGAGCCACCCCGACCGGGGGGGGCGAGTCGGCGGTTCCGGTCGAGGACGGCGGGTTTGAGTTCGTCTGGTCGGGGGAGAAACAGCCCGCGCCAACGCCGGCCCAATCGCCGGCGACCGATCCGGCCGCGCTGCGCGAGGCCGCTGGGCTGCAGATTTTGATGATCCTCACTCAGGCGACCGAGTCGCCGCCGGAAACGGCCCTCGCGCCGGATGCCGAACTCCTGACCGAAGGGCCGCCCAAGGACGCCGCGCCTGCGGCCGAGGCTCCGCCCTCCGTCGATCCTCCCGCACCGGATCCCGGCCAGCTGGGGGCGGTCGCGGCTCCGCAGCTCGTGGTCGAAACGCGCGCGCGCCCGGCGACGTGCGAAACAGATGATGTGCAACCGACGCCCGCCGCACCGAATGCGCCCGCGCGCGAAAAGACGTCTCCTGCGCCGCAGGGGCCGACAGCAGAGGCCCCGGTGGCCAGCGCGCCGGTGCCGCAGCAGCCCCCTCTCGCCGCGGCTCCGGCGGAGTCTCCCATGGCGCGCCCAACGACCGCCTCCCCCGCCGCGCCGAGCGAGGCCGGCAGCCCAAGTCGATCGGCCTCGGCCGCGCCTGCACCCAGCGCAGAGGCACCGCAGGGTCTCCCCACGCCGATCGCGGAGCCCGGCGCCGCACCGCCCACCCCGCCCTCGGCGGCGGCCAAACCGCCGCAAGAGAAGCCCGATCCCGCGGCTCAGCCGGGCGAGCTTGGCGCCAGACGCGAGGCTCCGCCGACGCCTCACCCGGCGCAACGGGCCGAGACCGCACCGGAGCAGCCAATCACCTCCGAGGCACCGCGGCCCGCCAAAGCCGCGCCGGCAAGCATGACGCCCCAGCCACAACCGCTCGCCGCTCAGCCGAGCCCCCCGCCCCCCGCCACCGCCGGCGAAGCGCCCGTGGCGCCGCAACTCGGCGATGGCTCACCCGTGCAGATACGTGTCCTGCCGACCGCAACGCCAACCGTCGCCCCCGCGGCGCAAAGCGCCCCCCGTGCCGCACCGGACGAGCTCTCTCCCCGCTTCGCCCCTGCTCCGCTGAGCGGTTGGCCCGAGGTCGCGACCCGTGAGGCGGACGCGACAATTCCGTCTGATCAGCCGCCCGAGCCAACCCCGGCGCGCGCCGAGCCGGGCGCAGCGCGCATCGAAGCACCCGCCCCGCCGCCGCTGGCCGCGGGTCAGGGCGGCACAGCGGAGAGCCCGACGCCCCCGGCAGATGATCCCGCGCGCGCCGAAGACCCCGCCGCCGCGCCCGAAGCGCCGCAACCGCCCGAGGCCGCAGAACCCACCGCCGCGACCACCCCCATGCCGCGCCCCGAGCCCGAAACGCCCGAGCAAACCGCGCGCGCGGCGCAAGGCGACACGCCGCCCCCTGTCGACAAACATCGGCCGAGCGAACCCGAGGACGATGAGCGACAGCCGACGCACGAACCGGTCGCAGCAACCTCACCCGAGGCTCGGGCAGAGCCGTTGACGCGATCGCTGGCGAGCGAGGTGAAAGTTGTCACCGACGGGGGGCAAGACCCTGCGGTGCAACGTGTCGACCAGCCTCCCCCCGCAGATCAGGCCACGCGCGCAACCGCCCGACCGGAGATGATCGACCGCACGCCTGCGGCCCAGGCAAGCCATGTCAGCCATCAGATCGCCTCGGCCGTGCGCGGCCACCGTGAGGGCAATGTCGAGATTTCGCTTTCTCCAGAAGAGCTTGGCAAGGTCCGCATGACCTTGCACCCGCATGACACCGGGATGCGCGTCGTCGTGCAGGCCGAGCGGATGGAGACGCTCGACCTGATGCGGCGCCACATCGAAAGCCTGGAACGCGATTTCCGCGAGATCGGCTACGCGGATGTCAGCTTCACCTTCAGCGACCACCCCCGCCAACAGGCCGATGCGTCCCCCTTCCCGCCAGAGCCTTCGAGCGAAGACTTCTCCCCCACCCCCGCGACCCCCGTCGCAGCCGAACCCCGCAGAGCCGCTCCGACCAGCTCCGGCGGCCTCGATCTGCGCATCTGATGGAGGCATAGATGACCACCGTGACGTCCGCAAATTCGGCAACCCCGGCCGCAAGCAACAGCGCCAGTTCGAGCTCGAACTCCGCGGCCGCCTCGGGCCTGAGCTCGGATTTCCAGACCTTCCTGACCATGCTGACCGCACAGATGCAGAACCAGGATCCGCTCAACCCGATCGACAGTTCGGATTACGCCGTCCAGCTCGCGACCTTTTCGGGCGTCGAGCAACAGGTGAAAACCAATGATCTGCTGGAATCTCTGGCGACGCAGCTCGGTGTGATGGGCATGTCCCAGCTCGCCGGATGGGTGGGCATGGAGGCCCGCGTTCCGGCGGCCGGCTATTATGACGGCGATCCGATCACCCTCGCGCCGAACCCGGTGCAGGGCGCCGATCAGACGGTTCTCGTCGCCTATGACGCCGCCGAGAACGAGGTCTGGCGCGGCACGGTCCCGGTCTCCACCGACCCTTACGACTGGACGGGCCTTGACAGCAGCGGCACCCCGCTGCCCACGGGGCTCTATGATTTCAAACTCGAAAGCTACAACAACGGCACCCTGCTTTCGAGCGATCAGGTCGAGGTCTATAGCCGGATCGTCGAGGCGCAGGGCACCGCGAGCGGCACGGTGCTCGTCTTGCAAGGCGGCGTCACCGTCGGCACAACCGACATCACCGCCCTGCGCGAACCCGCCTGACCCTCAGAGCGCGGTCCCGATCGCCACGCCAAGCCCGAGCAGTAGCGCGCCGAGGAGAACGAACATCCGCGCCGCGGGCCGGCTCGGCGCCGCCGCCTCGGGGGCGGGCGCGGTGCGCCGCTCGATCGCCTCGCGCAAGAGTTCAGGCAGCCGCGGCCCGAAATGGCCCAGCGTCTGAACCGTGCGCACCAGATCCCGCACCACCGACCGCGGCCCGAGATTTTCGCGGATGTATTTCTCCACGACCGGCCGCGCCGCCTCCCACATGTTGATCGCCGGGTTGAGCGAGCGCGCCACCCCCTCGACCACCACCATGGTCCGTTGCAGCAAGATCAGCTCGGTCCGCGTTTGCATCCCGAATTTCTCTGTAACCTCAAAGAGATAAGCCAAGAGCCGCGCCATCGAGATATGCGTCGCATCCATCCCGAAGATCGGCTCGCCCACCGCCCGCAGCGCCAGCGCAAATTCATTCACATCCCGATCCGCCGGCACATAACCCGCCTCGAAATGCACCTCCGCCACGCGATGATAATCGCGCCGGATGAAGCCCATCAGGATCTCCGCATAAACCCGGCGGGTATATTCGTCGATCTGCCCCATGATCCCGAAATCATAGGCGATGATATCGCCATTCGCCGCGACCTTGAGGTTGCCGTGGTGCATGTCGGCGTGGAAATAACCGTCGCGCAGCGCATGGCTGAGGAAGAGCTGCAACACCCGCTCCGAAAGCGCGACCGGGTCGATCCCCGCGGCGCGGATCGCCGCCGGGTCGCCCATCGGCAGCCCCTCGGCCCAATCCATCACCATCACCGTCCGGCCGGAAAATTCCCAAGCCGGACGCGGCACGGTAAACCCGGCGTCCTGCGCGGTGTTCGCGGCGAATTGCGAGGCCGCAGCGGCCTCACGGCGCAGATCGAGCTCGCCCAGAACCACGCCCTCGAAATGCCGCACCACATCATTGGGCCGCAGCCGCCGCGAGGCGGGCGAGAGCCGCTCGATCATGCCCGCGGCGAAATGGAACGCATCGAGATCGCGCCGGAAGGCCCGCTCGATCCCCGGCCGCAGCACCTTCACCGCGACCTTGGCGCCGGTATCGGCGCGCCGCGCCTGGTGAACCTGCGCGATCGACGCGGCCGCGACGGGCTCGGAAAACTCGCTGAACAGCGCATCGACCGGCCGGCCGAGCTCCGCCTCGATCGTCTGTTTCGCGACCTCGATCGGGAAGGGCGGCAGCTTGTCTTGCAAGACGCGCAGCTGATCGGCGAGCTCGGGGCCCACCACATCGGGCCGCGTCGAGAGCACCTGACCGAACTTGATATAGGCCGGCCCGAGCGCGGTGATCGCCCGCGTCACCGGCGGCAGAGCCGGGTCGCCCTTGTAGCCGAGCCATTTGAACGGCCAGCCCATCACCCGCGCCACCAGCCGCAGCCGCGGCGGCGCATCGAGCGCCTCGAGCGCGGCGCCCATCGCGCCGGTGCGCTCGAAAGTTGCGCCGGTGCGGATCAGCCGCCAGATATTGTGGGGCCCGCGCATCTCAGATCTTCCAACCCGAATGCAGCGCCGCGATCCCCATCGACAGGTTGCGATATTTCACCTGCTCGAACCCGGCCTCGCGGATCATCGAGGCAAAGAGCTCCTGATTGGGGAATTTACGGATCGACTCCACAAGATATTGATAGCTGTCGCGGTCATTCGCCACGATCTGGCCCATCACCGGGATCACATTGAACGAATAGGCGTCATAGGCCGCCTGCATCAGATCATTCGGGATCTGGTTGAATTCGAGCACCATCAGCCGCCCGCCGGGCTTGAGCACCCGATAGGCCTCGCGCAGCGCATCGCCGATCCGCGTCACATTCCGGATCCCGAAGGAGATCGTGTAGACATCGAAGGTATTGGCCTCGAAGGGCAGCGCCATCGCATCGCCCACGACCCAGCTCAGCCGCTCCGACATATCCTCGGCCTCGGCGCGCTTCTGCCCCTCGATCAGCATCGATTCGGTCATGTCGCAGACGGTCGCGATGCTGCCCGGCGCGCGATTGAGGAAGCGGAACGCCACGTCGCCCGTGCCCCCCGCCACGTCGAGAAGCCGTTGCCCCGGCCGCGGCGCGAGCCAATCCATCATCGCATCCTTCCAGATCCGGTGGATGCCGAGGCTCATCAGATCGTTCATGATGTCGTATTTCGAGGCCACCCGCGAGAAGACGCCATGGACGAGCCCGGCCTTTTCGCCCTCCTCCACTGTCTTGAAACCGAAATGCGTGGTCTTGGTCTGATCCGTGCTCATGCGCTCTTGCCGATCTGAAATTGTCCCCCTTCTTATAGGGGCCCGCGCGGCCAAGACAATGCGACAGGAGCACCGAATGCCCGAACTTCCCGAGGTCGAGACCGTCCGAGAGGGGCTTTTGCCCGCGATGGAGGGCCGGGTGATCGCGCGCGCAGAGGTCAACCGCCCCGATCTGCGCTGGCCCCTGCCCGAGCGGATGGCCGAGCGGATCACCGGCGCGCGGGTCGAGCGGCTGCGGCGGCGCTCGAAATATATCCTCGCCGATCTCGACACCGGCGAGAGCCTGCTGATCCATCTCGGCATGTCGGGGCGGATGCTGGTTTCGGGCGTCATGCTGGGCGGGTTCCACCTCGACCACCCCGCCCCGCAAAAGCACGACCACGTCGTTTTGCAGATGGAGGGCGGCGCGCGCGTGACCTTCAACGACGCCCGCCGCTTTGGCGCGATGGATCTCGTGCGCACCGATCGCGAGGCGGCGCATTGGCTCCTCGCGGGGCTCGGCCCCGAGCCTTTTGGCAATGAATTCAACGAGGAATACCTGCTCGAGCGGCTCAAGGGCCGCACGATGCCGATCAAATCGGCGCTCCTGGATCAACGCATCCTTGCCGGGCTCGGCAATATCTATGTCTCCGAAGTGCTCTTCCGCGCCGGCATCGACCCGCGCCGTGCCGCGGGCAAGATCGCCGCGAAACGCCTCGCCGGCCTCGTGCCGATCATCCGCGAGGTGCTCGCCGAGGCGATCGCGGCGGGGGGCTCGTCGCTGCGCGATCATCGTCAGGCCGATGGCGAACTTGGCTATTTCCAGCACAGTTTCCGCGTCTATGACCGCGAGGGCGAGCCCTGCGCCACCTGCGCCACCCCGATCCGGCGGATCGTGCAATCCTCCCGTTCGAGCTTTTTCTGCCCCGCCTGTCAACGCTGAACCCGACCGGAAATTCTGCGTCTGCGAAGTCAGGCTTGATAAACTGCGCGGTCCTGATAGGACTCCTGCTGACCAAGAAGGAAAGGCAACGCCACATGGCCTACCAGACCCTGATCGTCGAGATCGAGGACTACGTCGCTCTGATCCGGCTCAATCGCCCCGAAGCCCTGAACGCCCTGAACTCGGCCCTGCTCGCCGAGCTCGGCGATGCGCTCAAGGCCGCCGACGCCAACGAGAAGGTGCGCTGCATCGTCATCACCGGCTCCGAGAAAGCCTTCGCTGCCGGCGCCGACATCAAGGAGATGTCGGACAAGTCGTTCGTCGAGATGTATACGCAGAGCTTCTTCTCCGCCGAGACCGAGACCATCCTCGCGACCCGCAAGCCGATCATCGCGGCGGTGGCGGGCTATGCGCTCGGCGGCGGCTGCGAGCTGGCCATGATGTGCGATTTCATCATCGCCGGCGACAACGCCAAATTCGGCCAGCCCGAGATCAACCTCGGCGTGATCGCCGGCATGGGCGGCACCCAGCGCCTGACCCGCTTCGTCGGCAAGTCGAAGTCGATGGACATGCATCTGACCGGCCGCTTCATGGACGCCGCCGAAGCCGAGCGCTCGGGCCTTGTCAGCCGCGTCGTGCCGGCCGCGAAGCTCGTGCAGGAGGCGATGGCCGCCGCGCAGAAGATCGCCGCGAAATCGCAAGTCAGCGTGATGGCCGCGAAAGAGGCGGTCAACGTCGCCTATGAAACCACCCTCGCCGAAGGCGTGCGCTTCGAGCGGCGCACCTTCTATGCGCTCTTCGCGACCGAGGACCAGAAAGAGGGCATGGCCGCCTTCCTCGAGAAGCGCGAGCCGCAATTCCGCGACAAATAAGGCCGAAAAGGCCTTCCCCTCCGGGTGATTTTGGCGTAAAGGCAGCGCTTACATGCGCGTGGAGCCCGCTCAGGCTAGAATCATCCGGTTCGCTGGGACGACCGGGCTTTGTTGCGCAATCGATATTGTAACAGACCCGGAAAGTCGGAACACACATGGCCAATACGCCCCAGTCCAAGAAGCGCGCCCGCCAGAACGAGCGTCGCAATGATGTCAACAAAGCGCGTCGTTCGCGGATCCGCACCTTCGTTCGCAAAGTCGAAGAAGCGATCGCTTCGGGCGATGCCGATGCGGCGAAACTCGCCCTGCAAGCGGCTCAGCCGGAGCTGGCGCGCGGCGTGACCAAGGGCGTGCTGCACAAGAACACCGTGTCGCGCAAGATCTCGCGTCTTGCCGCCCGCGTGAAGGCTCTGCAAGCCTGATAACGGCTTGGAAAACAAGCTGTTTCCAGAAGGCGCCCCGCCCGGGCGCCTTTTTGTTTTTCTCAGATAAATCAATGAATTGTCTGGCGGTGTTGCAGCTTTGACGCCGCTTTGAGATTCGCTTGAGGGAATCTCGCGTCAAGCGCGAAGTTCGGTTGCACCCATCCCTCCCCCCTTGCTAGCGTCTCCATGCGATTCACGTCGCCTTGGGGGACATGACGCGTCTTTCTCTGGCCGCAGCAGGCGTAAAGTCTGCCACGACAAGGAAAAAAGCCGGGACTGCCGGCCTCGGAAGATGCGTATCCGATTCTCGAGGGTGTTGCGCCCTCAGCTTCGGCAGGTGATGCCTAGCCCGGCTTGCCGGAAGGGTATCCTATTGTCCGTGGAGTGCTGGCCGTTAACGGCCCAGCAATCCGGGTGGCGTGTTCGTGCTGACAGTGTGTGTTTGAA